>JBJTXE010000235.1:0-7349 GCA_046082075.1 Bacteroidota bacterium | reverse complement strand
AAATGCTAGCAGGTTTCCTTCTTTATTCCACTGAAGGTTTTTGATGCTGAAATGCTTATTACCAACCTGAATGGGTAAAAGGGCATCTGGGGTAACAACCCACAGTTTTGAGGTGTCGCGTTTTCCCTTTTCTTGGGTAATGTATGCCAAATTCCCTTGCCTTGACAACAAGAAATCGGTTGTATTATTCACCAGAAATAAGCGATAATCCCCGTTTTCCAAAACCAAGGTGGTCCCGTCAGATTTGATTTCTTGTACTTGCTCCGTTGGTTTTTCTTTCTTGTGAAACCAGCATTTCTTGGGGCTATTCACTACTGGGGCTTGTGGTTTATCGTTCTGTTCTTTTAGAAATGCCAAATAATCGGCAGATTCCGCCACTTGAAATCGTTTAACCTGGGCTTCTTTCCTAAGCGTATCCTTGATGGATTGATAGACCACCATCGTATCTTTTGGCCACTTCTTTTTATCCAATTTATTCAACTCGCAGGTTCGCAAGGTATCAAAACCCGCGGTACGTCGCCAAGCCATTAAAGATCCGGATTCGGTCATCTGAAGGTCTTTTGCCGCATACATGGAATCCCTTGTGCCTAAAGGAATATTGATCCAATGCAAATATCCGTCGCCACGCAAGGGTTGAACTTCAAAAGTAAGCCAAGAACCTTGGTTGGATAATTTTACTTTCTCCAGTTTATTCCAACGAAAATAGGCGTTGTGATCTAGCACAGATTTTTGAGAAAAGGCAAAAACGGAAAGAGAGAAGATAAAAAGTAGCGTTAAAAATTTCATAGTTTCACCTTTTTTGAACTTTTGAAGTTAAGTACACTCCTATAAAAACCAACAACATGAGGCCCAGTGCTGTGTTATTGATGGAGCGGGTATAATCCTCCGACCAACCGATGGCAGCAAAAAGAAACGTAAAGCCCACTACAAAAATGGGTTGAACATAAATAAATACGGAGGCAATGGTGGGGCTGACGTATTTGAGCCCAACAACCGTTAATAAGTAGGTTATAAAAGTAACAGCAACCACTACAAAAATAATTTTCAACCAGGCATCCGTTGGAATGCCATAAAAGGATGTTTCGGCCAAGTCGAAATACAATGGAGGGTAAATGAGCAGAAAAATGCTACCGAACGTAAAAACCCAGGTGATTACTTGAATCGGAGGGTATTTAGCCATAAGAGGTTTTACTAAAATCAGGTAAACGGCATAACTCAACGAATTTCCAAGAAGGAACCAATCACCTATCCGGGCTTCCGGCGACCCCGAACCGTAAACAGTTAGCGCAGTTGCCCCAATGAATCCTATTAAAATTCCCAACCATTGCCTCATCACCAAACGTTCTCCAAGCCAAAAAAAAGACAATACTGCAACCATAATCGGATTAATGGCCATGATGATCCCCGCATTCATAGGGGATGAGGCGTTAAGCCCCTGAAAAAACAGCAATTGATTCACGGTTATCCCGAAAAGACCGCAGGCTACTAATCGAAAAAGGTCTTTTCGTTCAATGGGTATTTTTTTAATAAAAAATAAAACCGACCAAAACAGCAACAAGGCACCGAAAACCCGAAATCCAATGAAAACAGTTGGACTGAGGTATTTCGGCATGACTCCTTTTGCTAAGACATGGCTCGCGCCATAAATCATGTTGACTAAAAGAAGCGCACCTGCAGCCCACTGCACCTTTTGACGTTTTACCTCCAAAATAAGATCCTTGATTTAACCGCTGATAACCGGAATTCATCCCATTTTTCATTCACCCCTTTATCCAAGAATTTACCCATAAGCTTTTGTATACCACGAGCTACTTTAAAATCTTTTTCGCGTTTAAAAATTGGGGTCAACGCTTTAAAATACACCCGTCCATTCGCAGAATCAATGGCTTGATTCAACGCAACCAACGATATTGGTTCGGTGAGCAATAATGCTTCAAATCCTGTGGCTTTGAAACGGCTTTCAGGCACATCTTTCAGTGAAAAGGTATGGCCGTTTATGGCCCATCGACCCTGCGACAAATAGGTTTTTATGGCAACTAGCGTATCCATTGCCCACTGAAATAGGGGGTCATTCATGTCCGAATTCCAATATTCGGGTAAAAGAAAATACAGCTCAATTCGTTCAAATTCTTTATAGCTTTCAGGAACAGGCATGGTGTAATCCCCAAGATTGGTAGTGAAGAGCATCTGGCCCCTTCCTTCCTTCAACGACAGAAGACCTAGTTCAACCTCCTTCCATGGTATCCTCGTAACCTCAACGTTAAATAACTGTTCAATGGAATCAACGCACATTTTTTCGAAATTTTTTCATGTAACTGGTGTCGGTAAGCGTTCCTAAAAAAGCTATCAATTGTTGTTTTTGAACCTTCGTTAGGGTAAGGGACTCAATGAATTTACTTTGGCCTTTTGGATGTTTTCCACCTTGAACGTAATGATCTATTACTTGCTCCAAGGTGGTCATTGTCCCGTCATGCATATAAGGAAAAGTCAATGCAATGTTGCGCAACGTTGGCGTCTTAAAGAACCCTATGTCCGCACTGTCCAAATTAATCCTAAACCTGCCTTTGTCTTTCCCATAGGTAGCGTAAAGCCCATTATTTTCTGCTTTGAAATTGGTAAAGTACGGGGCTGGGTGGCATTGAACGCAATACAAAGAATTGAAGAGCTTCATACCTGCCACTTCTTGTTCATTCATCGCGTTTTTATGCCCCTTCATATATTGATCGTAACGGCTGTTCAAGGAAAGTAAACTTCGCTCAAAAGCGGCGATGCTGCGCGTTAATACCCAGGCATCAAAATCACGGTTAAACAAAGCCTTCGCTGCCTTTTGATATTCCGGAATTGCGCGCAATGTTGGGATGAGTTCTTTCATATTGTGACCCATTTCCGACGGCTCTTGAATGGGAACTATCACCTGTAATTCCAAAGTTTTTAAATGAGCGTCGAACATGACTGTTTGCAAAAAAGCACTGTTCAATAAAGTGGGCGCATTGCGTTCAGCGAACTGACCTCCAATACCTTGAGCTACAGGTTTTCTGTCCGTAAACGCGAATTCTGGTCTATGGCAAGAAGCACAGGAAACACTTCCATCTTTTGAAAGCCGCTTATCAAAAAACAAGGCCCGTCCTAAAGCAATCTTTTCTTTGGTCGAAGGATTATCTTCCGGGAATGGGACATAGGAGGTAAGCTCTTCCGGCGCCTCGCATGAAAAAACCATCCAACATATGATGGCCCCTGACAAAAAGCGCAGCATCATGGTTGTAGTATCCTGCATTTTCTAGAACCGATGCACGTGTTGTCAGGACCGTACAGGGATAAAACGTACATTCCTTCTGATAAATCCAGTGGAAAATTAACTTTAGACCCCTCGATCTTGAATTCTTGCATTTTTCGTCCCAGATAGTCAAATACAACCAATCTTTGCGCTCCTGTATTTTCCAGGTAAACCGTATTCTCATACAGGAAGAAGTTGATGGTGACGTTTTGATTAATCCCCGCATTTTGGGGCTGAACAAATACGGGATACCCATTCACGTTGACCATTACTGTGTCGTTTAATCCGGTTTCCCCGTGCAGGATTCCAACAATATCAAGTGGAATATTACGAAGCCATTGATCAAGGTGGCACTCCAGATATACGTCCTTTTGATTCATGGTCGTTTGGGTTGCAACAACCGGCATTTCAACCACCCGTTGATTATGGTCCCCTAAATTGTGTAATTCAAAATAGGCGTCTACTTGTTGGTCGTTATTGGAATCTGCATTACCACCAACCACCATGTGCATGTAGCCAAATTGCCAACCCCAATACATGCTCGGCGATTGAAAACTCAAAGGATGTGACATCGGGTACGATGAAATATCTTGTGCTTCTGATCCTTGCTGGGTGTTGAGCCGCGATGGTACGCCCACCATAAAACGAATACTGTCCAATTGTTGAATAGAATAATTACCGAGATAATATCCTTGTATATCCGGGGTAAAAATGAAAACACTTTGACTAACCATGGTTGCAGTACCTCCGTCGTGATATAGCACCACATCCGAGACATAGTAATTAAAATGCTCTACATTAAACACTTGTCCACTCGAGCTTGTCACATTGGTTTGTAAGACCACGGGTTGATTACCACATACCGCTTTGATGTGCAAGAAAACATCCGACTGAGCCTGAATGAATGAGGCAATTGACAACATCAAGATCGAAAGCAAGCCCTTCATTTCTTTATTTTTTCATGGCAATGTACAGAACTTCGTCCGAGGAAATCCTGAACCTTTCGAATATGGAAGGTTCAAGATGTTCTTTCAACCAAAATTCCTGCACTTCAAAACCCGCCTTCCTTAGGTAATCGGGGTAATCTCTCCCAAAAAGACGAACATGGTCTTTTTGCCAATAGTGTTTTTCTCGATCCTCGGGGGCAACTATCGCAGGATCCTCCAAAGTTGTTTCTCGCGTCATATCCTGTGGCACCTGCATAATTGCCCAAGCACCTGACTTCATCACTCGAAAAATTTCCTTCAAGCATTGGTAGGGATTTTCAACATGCTCCATCACATGATTGCAAAACACCACGTCAAATCGATCGGATTCCAATGGAATTTGATGCAAGTCAAAATGCATATCGGCAATAGGGGACTCAATATCCGCCGTTAAATAGGTGAGATTTTTTTGCTGTTTGAACTTGGGGAGAAAGCACTGTTCCGGCGCCATGTGAAGTACCGAAAGGCTTGGTGCAGTAAAAAACGTTGAATGATCACGCAAATACAACCACATTAAACGGTGACGCTCCAAGGTTAAATCGTAGGGGCACAGAACATTTTCACGGTGTGCTACCGAAGAACCGTAGGATAAAAATTTAGAAAAAGACTTGTTGCAAACCGGACACTCCACCTTATTGCCCCGATAAATCATCGGAGCAAACACCTTGAATAAATAGCTCATTCGAATTAGAAGGGGCCTAGGTAAGGTGTTGAGTAAATATTTGTACAATTTCTTCACTTCACAAATTTACGAAGAATTAAGGAAGAATTTTTCGAGTGGAAAGTGCAACCAAGTACCCATTGCCTTCGTACCAAAACAGGATGCGTTTTCTTGTACCTATTTTCAGTATCGTCCTTTCCATGGGAGGAATTTGGTCACAAAAGACCTTGAACATTGTAGATTTCAAAGATCAGCACGTAGTGTATACGGATCTAGGAATCAGTCCAGCACCCTTCAACCTTTATTACCCTTTTACTTCTGAAATTCGCTCACTGAAGTATAAAAATAATTTTAAACCCATCCTTGGATTAGCTTATGCCTACAAATGGTTTAGTTTACGATTAGCTTTTCCAGTAATGCCCGGTTTCAGAAACGAGGCGCGATTCGGAACAACACAGCAGTTCTCCTTGGGTTTTGATTATAATTTCAAACGACTTTATACCGACTTCGATTTCCGTATTAATCAAGGCTACACCATAAAAAATGCTCTTTTGGTAGATTCGACTTCAAACGATGATAATCCGAACCTTATCATTCCTACCCTTGGCTCGTTGAATCTTTCTGCAAACCTCTGGTATTTCAACCACGATGACTTTAAAATGAACGCATTGCAAGGGAAGCGGGCTCATTTCAATGGAGAGGTGCATACGTGGTATCTTAAAGGAACCGTGAATTATTTCGGCATTACGAACGATAAAAACTCCATTATACCCGAAGCTTACATCGACCCAAACCTTTCAAAAACGGGTTCAAGTGCTTTTTCTTCCTTGGATTTTGGGGTTATTCCAGGCTATGCCTATGCTAACAGAATTAACCGATGGCAGTTTTCCGGGTGGGCAGGAATTGGTCCTGTAATCCAATCTAAATTCTTTGTGCTATCGGACAACCTCAACGGCTTTTTAGGCCTCGCCCCTCGGTACGACATTCGATTTGTTGGAGGATACTCAACGGATCAACGGTTTTTGCTGTTAGCTGCCCATTTTGATAACAAATCGATTCGCTTTCAAAACTTGAGATACGATCAGTATTTTTACACCCTCCGTTTAGTCGCGGGCGTTCGAATTGCACCTAAAAAAGACCCTCCAGTAAATCATCGGAAACGATCGAAGGCATCGTGACTTTCAGCAAGGGTTCTTGTTCCATTGCCCTTTCTATGGCAAAGCGGGCGTTCGGATTTCGAGCCCAATTTCTTCGTGCAATTCCGTTGTTGACGTCCCAATGAAGCATCATCGTCAGATTCGTACGAGCCCTCTCAGAACCGTCTAAAAGCATACCAAATCCCCCGTTGATGACCTCACCCCAACCTACACCACCTCCGTTGTGGATGGAAACCCACGTGGCGCCACGGAAACTGTCGCCTATGACGTTTTGAATGGCCATATCTGCGGTAAACCTTGAACCGTCGTAAATGTTGCTGGTTTCTCGGTATGGGGAGTCGGTTCCTGAAACATCGTGGTGGTCTCTCCCCAAGATGACGGGACCAATCTCTCCGCGCGCTATGGCCTCGTTGAATGCGGCTGCGATGCGCATTCTGCCCTCCGCATCAGCGTACAAAATTCGAGCTTGTGACCCCACAACTAACTTGTTTTCGTTGGCTTTTTCAATCCACTGCAAGTTATCCAATAACTGAAGTTTGATTTCCTCCGGAGCCTCCTGCAACATTTCCTCCATCACTTCTTTGGCAATGCGATCGGTGGCCTCCAAATCCGACGATTTTCCCGAGGCACATACCCAACGAAAAGGACCAAAACCGTAATCAAAACAAAACGGTCCCAAAATGTCTTGAACGTATGATGGGTATTTAAAATCCAACCCTTTATCATCCATCACTTCTGCTCCTGCGCGAGAAGCTTCTAATAAAAAGGCATTTCCGTAATCAAAAAAATAGGTTCCATTGCTGGTATGACGGTTAACGCTTTCAACATGCCGGCGCAAGGATTCGTATACCCTTCGCTTAAATTCTTCTGGAGCATTAGCCATCATATCATTGGATTCCTCGTAGGTTAAACCAGCTGGATAATAACCTCCGGCAAATGGGTTGTGTAAAGACGTCTGATCCGATCCTAAATCCACAAAAATTTCCGCTTGCTCAAAACCCTCCCATACTTCAACCACATTTCCTAAATAAGCAATGGAAACCACCTCATGCTGCGCTAAAGCCTTTTTTACGCGTTGGCACAGTTGATCCATATCGATGATTACCTCGTCGACCAAACCTTGAGAATGCCTTGTTGCCACGGCCTTCGGATTTATTTCGGCCGTAACGCTTACACCCCTGCAATATTCCCCGCCTTTGGTTGAGCTCCACTCATGCCTCCCAATCCTGCGGTTACAAATAATTTTACCCCAGGATTTTTCGAGCTTTTGG
>JBJTXE010000234.1:0-2268 GCA_046082075.1 Bacteroidota bacterium | reverse complement strand
TACACCTTTGCCATGAATGGAACGCGATCTAATGGGTTTAAATCAGGGCTTTTTGTATTGCTTTCGGCAATGATTGTGGACGTGTGTGCTTGGGGAATCCCACCGTTCCAAACCTTCGATGTCCTCTACCTTATCGCCTTCGGTCAATTAGCGCTCGAATTGCTCAAGCGGCTTCCTTCGCCCGTGCTTTGGGTCGTTGCTATCATCCTTGTGTTGACGCCGACCTTACTGCAAACCGTTTACCGCTTTGAACTCCCCGACCCTCAATGGGATTCGATCAGTTATAAAACCTACCGATGGGCTTTCGACGGTTGGTTTCCCGTATTCCCTTGGCTTTCCTTTCCCCTGCTCGGTTATTTATCGTACCGTTGGAAGAGCGCCGCTGAATCCTTGCCTTGGGTGCCTTGGCTTAGCGCTGCTGCCTTTATTGGAGGGGCGATTTGGGCAACCATTGATAAGTCATCCCAGGCATTTCGCGAAGGCTATGTGGAAATATTCTACCCTGCCAACCTCCCCTTTTTGAGCCTGGCCTTGGGATTTTGCCTTTGGCTATTGCTAGGACTGACCAAACCTTTGTCCAAACAGGGATTAAAACATGTAAATCTTTACGGACGTCACAGCATGTTTGTGTACATCTTCCATGCCTTTTTAATTGCCCAAATCATCAGCCGACTCCCGGAAGGATTAGGTTACCCAGGGATTTTCGGGGTGTTAATACTCTTTTACGCCGTCGTGTACGCCTTCAACTTCGGATTAGAACGACTGTTGCAAGAGAAACGCTTGTCAAAAATCCCGTCGTGGGTTAAAAAGCCGTTGGGCTTATATTAAGTGTTAAGAAGCGCTTTCGTCGTTGGATTTCATGAACTCCTCTAACCAAGCAGCATTGTCGTTGGAACCCTTGAGTTCCTCTTCGGTAACGCCGTATTTTTGACAAAACTCATCGATGGCTTTTTGTTCGTTATCGGTTACAATGCCATTAAGCTCGGCGGTTGCCTTTACCACTTGCGCTATGACAATGAGGTTTTCTTTGGACGTATTTTTCATGAATTCCTCCGCTTTGTCGGCATGCTCGCTGAAATTCGCCATGAATTCGTCTTTATCCACCGTAAAAGCGGCGCTTGGATCCCATTGCTCCATTTCTTCTTCGCTGATTCCCGAAAACGCCAATTGCATCATTAATTCGGTAGTCCGAGGAATCATCGGACCAAAGAGCGCTGCCATGATTTTTTCGTTAGCCTCATCGCCTTCCATTTGTTCCATGAACTTTTCGTTCCCTTCGTCTATGAGCATCATGCCATAAAAGGTGACCATTACGGCGTTCATTAAATCTTCTAGTTCTTTTGTAATCGCTTCCATTGTTTATTATTTTCCATAAAAATAGGTAAAAACGAGTTGAAAAAAAATTCACGGAATTTTAAGGACTTGACCGATTTGAATGCGGTCCGAGCGAAGACCGTTGGCCTTTTTGATTTTAGCTACCGAGGTATGGTATTTTTGGGCAATTCCCGAAAGGGTATCCCCTGCCCTAACCCGGTATTTTCGTGCGTAACTTTTTACGGGAACGGTAGGCTTTGGATCGGAATTTACCGTATTTTCTTGTTCCATTAGGTCATAGTCCTCGAGCCTTATCGAGTTTCCAATCCTTGGATCGGCATATTTAAAAAAGTACTGTTGAATGTTAACCACCGTATAGAAGGAATCCAAGGCATTTCCCCTCCAATCAAAACACTGAATAACGTCATGGTTATACTCGAGTACTTTGACAGGATTGAGTCCAGGATGATTTCGGTGCATGGAGGGCAGTTGTTTTTCCACGGCAGGGCGACCTCCCCCAGCTGAGCCGCGGCTATTGACTTTCACATAGCAATTTCCGTCGGTACTCGGGCCTACCACCGCCACCCAGTGAACAGTCAACAACTTAGGGTTGATTTGAATGTATAATTGTTTGAGGTCGGAATAGTAGCCTTTCAAGCGAATTTGACGAAGCCCTTCGTCGATTTTATCGTTAAGGTAGCCTCCAAATTTATCCATGCGACGGGAATGGAACGAATGCAGCGCGTCGTACACGTAGGGCACTCCCATTGCCGTGTAGGAGTCACAGATAAGTTCGTCGTGCTCACCGAGCTGTAAGGTGTCGGGGTTGATGAGTTGAAAAGCAGGAACAATGAGCTTAACCAAGACGTTCGAATCCATCGACACTCCTTGCGCCATTCCGTTGAAAGCCCATAGGAAACCGCAGAATATGTACCAAAACCTCATGCTATTTTC
>JBJTXE010000233.1:0-5238 GCA_046082075.1 Bacteroidota bacterium | reverse complement strand
GCTGTGAAGTTCCAATTGGCTTCGTACAAGAACTTTTTGGTCCTATCAGACCGATACCCTAACTCGATTTCCCAGCCTTTATTCGAAACATTTCCCGCATTAATCACCGGTGGATATCCACCGGGACCATAGGATCCCATCAATGCAGAAACGTCGGGTTGAAACAATAAATCGTAGGTGTTTTTAATAAAATAATTGGTGGAAAAGGATAGTTTTTTCCAAAATGATAGGTCAAGACCGATGTTCAATTGTCGGGTTGTTTCCCATTTTAAATCCGGATTAGCCGGACGCCCGATAGCAACCCCTTGCGTAATTACGTCATCAAAGACATAAACACCTTCTCCGTTCAAAAGGGCTCTGTAGGCAAAATTGGGAATCTGATCATTTCCTGAAATACCGTAGCTTACTCTTAATTTAAATAAGTCTATTGGTTTAAATTTGAAAAAGGATTCTTCTGAAATCAACCATCCTGCAGAGAAGGATGGAAAGGTCCCAAAGCGGCTATTGGGTCCAAATTTGCTCGAGCCGTCGCGACGAACCACGGCCGATACCACATATTTTTCTTTGAATGCATATTCCGCTCTCAAAAAAGCTGAAACCAATCGCTCCGTAAACTCCCAAGAACCGGTATTGTTTAAAAATCCTCCTTGCGTAGAATTGGCTGAAATATCGGCATAATTAACGTCGTTATTGGGTATACCATAAGCTACTCCATTCAACGAATTACCCTCACGTTGGAAAATCGTCACCCCAGCTGTTGCCTTTACTTGATGATCTTTTGCAAAAACTTGATCGTAATTCACAAATCCTTCGTAGGATAAATCGGCGTATGTATTTCGCTCTTCGTAAACTGCAGCACCGCGATCTATTTCAACACCGGTTGCTAACTCAACCGTTGGAGACTCCAGTTGCGCATTCAGGGCGGTGTTGGCGTATTTGCCTTCGCCATACCAAACCAAGGGTGAAAACACCTTAGAGTCCACCAAAGCTACATTGTAATTAAATCGGTTAGTAACGGTTAAAAAGGAGAGGGGTTTGAAAACAAACTCTTCCTTTCCGACAAATTTCTGTGCTTTATTCCAGTTATAGGTATTCATGATTTGGGCAACGGGGTTGATGATGTCGCTTACTTCTTCCATGTATGAGTAATTCCCCATGGGAGATATGACCGGCTCCGTTGGAAACGCGTTAATTGCGTTGTATAACACAGAACCAATGCCGTTTTCAGGCAAGGTGTTTCTTCCTTCAGAAGAAAACAACAGGACCGAATTTAGCTTTAATTTATCCGATAAATCTGTTGAAAAATTCAACCTTGCATTGTACCTATCAAAGTGTGATTTTGCACCACCTACAATTCCGTCTTGGTTGAAATATCCTAAACCAATGGAATAACGTGTTGCCAAAGTTCCCCCGTTCAATGAAACGTTGTGGCTTTGTACCGGTGAGCGTGTAAATACTTGATCTTGCCAATCCGTACCCTCGCCGACATTTACATTGTTGAAAGGCATTGCCTGACCGCCCATAGCAAACATTTCGTTTTTAATGACCGCATACTCATCGGCACGCAATAAATCCAATTTCTTTGAGGTCTGTTGTAATCCAAAATAACCGTTGTATTCTATGGTGGGTTTTCGATTAATTGCCCCGTTTTTAGTTTCAATTAACACCACTCCGTTCGCGGCTCTGACGCCATAAATACCGGCCATAGCATCTTTTAAGACGGTAATTGATTTAATGTCTGATGGATTCAAGGCATTCAACCCCTGAGAATCATAAACAATCCCGTCTACTAGAATCAAGGGGTCGTTGTCCCCGAAAGTCCCTAAACCCCGGATGCGAATGTTCGCACTTCCTCCCGGCGATCCCGAATTTGTTGAAATATTAACCCCGGCCATCTGACCTTGTAGGGCTTGGTCCATTCGCGACATGTTCATTTTTTCAATGTCTTCTCCATCCACTTTTGACGTAGCACCGGTTAGTGTTTTATTTTTGGCTTCTCCATAACCGATTACTGTTACTTCATTCTTTACTGAAACAGTCGGCTTCATAACAACGGCCAATTCATGCGAACCGGGTCCGACGGTCAATTCTTGTGTTTCATATCCATAAATAGTGATCGCTATTTTTGCAGAAGCGGTGTCTTTTAATACCATACTGAACGATCCGTCAGCTTGTGAAAGCGTATTTCCTTTAGGGGATTTAGAGGTGATTTTAGCAAAGCCCAGCGGCTCGTTAGCATCGCTTAAAATTGTACCGGAAATAGTTCTATTTTGAGCGAATCCTACCACTGTAAAAAGCAGGCTCAAAAGTAAAAATTGTAGTTTCATTGAATTCGTATAAATTACTTTGCGGGGAGTTTCCTCCCCACAACCTAAGTAAAAATCAACCGTTCAACCAATTTTACATCAATTGAATGGGTAAATATAACCATATTATTGTATTTTTTACAATATGTAAATTTTACTACATCTTAAAAACCCATTCGCTCTGATCAAGTCTTTCCTTTTCCTTTAATAAATCGAAAGAAAATAAGTTCGCGGGCCTGTGCTTGACATTGATTTGTTTTTCGGTATGTTTTACAAGCGGAATTCCTTTAATTTTTTTTCTGAAATTGGCTTTATCGAAGGCGATGCCTTTTGAATATTCAAATAATTGTTGAAACTCATTAAGGGTGAATTTTTCCGGTAACAACTCAAAACAAATAGGCTCAATGGAAAGTTGCTTATTGAGACGATCGAAAGTCGCCTCGAGAATTTCATTGTGATCAAACGCCAAATTGCCCACTTCCAAAACGGGTTCCCAACGCACTTCGTCTGCCCACGAAGATGCTTTTATGGATAATTCTTCTATGCGCACAAGGGCGTAATAAGCAATAGTAATTACCCTTCCTTGAGGGTGCCGAGACGGGCTACCGAACGTGTGAGCTTGGTGCATTTGAACATTCGTCAAGCCTGTTAATTCGCGCAAGATGCGTTCAGCGGCAAAAGGAAGGTCTTCATCTGGATAAACCAAGTCTCCGGGTATTGCCCAATAATCTTTATACGGATCGATGGATCTTTTAATGAGAAGCGTTTTGATTTTACCTTCTGTGAAACCAAAAATCAAGCAGTCAACCGAAAAAGCGGACGTAAAAAAATCAGAAAATTCAATTTTATACATTGATTGAATTTAATGGGTAAGATTGGACGTTTCGGTACTCGACACACCGTCTTTTTTTAGAATTTTTTGAACCGAAACAGCGAAAAAAACCAAGTAAATAAAGCACACAACGCCCAACCAATAGGAACCTTGAATGCCCAATACGGAAAGATTCCCTAAAGATGCTTGCCACTGAGAAATGAAACCTCCTCCCATAATCATCATAATCATTAAACTAGAGGCGATGTTTGTTTTTTCCTTCAATCCGGCAATTCCTAACGTAAAAATACATGGCCAGAGGGTGGAGCAAAAAAGTCCTACAGCAATGAATGCAAAAACGCTTACCATACCATTTGCGCAAATTCCTACCACCAATGAAATGGCCCCCAAACTAGAATATACTAGAAGCTGGTGAACAGGATTACCGCCAGTAAATGCATCCGCAAGCATTAGAATTAATATGATAAAAAGGTAGGGGTAAAATACCTGTACGTTGTGGCCAGCTATAAAATTTACTAACATAAAAATAGCAAACGCTATGAAGGGTAGAAGCAAACTTAATTTTTGTTTTAACTCGTCAGAAACGCCGAAGGCGCCTGCCGCGGAGGACCAGCGACCGATCATTAAACTGGCCCAAAAGAGCGAAACAAATGGTGCAACTTCACTTTCACTTGTTCCCAGTTTCTGTTTCATGAATTCTGGCAAATTACTCGCAGTCGCAACCTCGACCCCCACGTACACAAATATGGCAATCATTGCCAAAAGCACTTGGGGAGTTCTAATAACTGATACTACAGAAATACGAGCGGTATTTTCGTGGCTATCCGAAGTGATTTGGTCTGGCACCTTGGAAAATTTGAAAAAAACTGCTGCTGCCACGAATGCGGCGCCTAAAACTAAATAGGGCACTTTTACTGCGGAAAGTTCCAGCGCTGTATCGCCACTTCCTGCAGAACCAAAAATGGCATACGATACCAATACTGGGCCGATGGTTGTACCAACATTATTGATTCCCCCAGCCAAACTCAATCTAAGATTACCTGTGGATGGGTCTCCCATATTAATCGCTAAAGGATTGGCCGCAATTTGTTGCAAGGCAAAGCCAATCCCTACCGTAAACAATCCTGCGAGCAGTAAATTGAAAGACGCATTGTCCGCTGCAGGGATAAACAACAAGGTTCCTAGCGCCGAAATAATGAGTCCAAGAGCCAACCCGTTTCGATAGCCAATTATTTTGATTAAATCTTTCCGTAAAAGGGCTGAAATAGTGAAATAAAGTAATGAACCAACGGTATATGCTATGTAAAAAGCAATAGAAATTAACTGCGCTTTTTCCTGTTTCAGACCAAGTGCACTTTTGAAAACCGGAATTAATATATCGTTGCTCGATGCTACGAATCCCCAAAAAAAGAAAATGATGATTAGCGCTCCAAAGGCGCCAAAATTGGTTTTTTGCATGGTCAAAATTTTGACCAAAATACGATATTATTCGATTATCCTACTTGTCCAGAAACGCTTTTTGTATTTTTAACCAAAAGCATTTTTTCCACTTCTGACGCAATCGCGCCTGCATCAAAACGGCATTCTGACCACAATTCTTCTTGGGTGCCATGATGAATATATTCGTCGGGAATACCTAAACGAACCACGTCCGCTTTATACCCTCGATCTGCCATAAATTCTAATACCGCTGAACCAAATCCTCCCATCAAGCAACCGTCTTCAACGGTAATGACTTTATCAAATTTAGCGAATACCTCGTGTAAAAGTGTCTCATCGATAGGCTTCACAAAACGCATGTCGTAATGGGCGGGTTTCATGCCTTGTTTGGACAATAATTCAATCGCTTTTTGGGCAAAATTCCCAGGATGCCCGATGGTCAAAATTGCAACACCTTCACCGGAAGAAACTTTACGGCCTTTGCCAACAGGAATTTCTTCCAAAGGCGTTTTCCAATCAGTCATTACTCCGTTTCCTCTTGGATATCGAATGGTGAAAGGCCCTTGATTGTCAAGTTGAGCAGTGTACATGAGGTTTCTCAACTCCTGTTCGTTCATCGGAGCTGAAACAATCATATTGGGAATGCATCGCATGTAGGCT
>JBJTXE010000232.1:0-6598 GCA_046082075.1 Bacteroidota bacterium | reverse complement strand
ATCTTACTTCCCAAGGTTACGACAATCAAACGGTTCGCATCGCCTTCGTACTTAGAAGCATCGATGCCTACAAATTATACCTGAATAACCTAGAAGTTCGTTCCTTGGATAATACGTCAGTAGCATCGCTGGAATTGAATCAAATGACGGTTTACCCGAACCCAACCTCCTATTGCATCACGCTCAGCAATAAACCAGCAAATCGTTTGGTGCACTTGGTTGACCTTCACGGTAAAGTACTTGAATCAACTACTGCGGATTACCTGTCCTTGGTCCATGTTGAGGCGGGAATTTACCTTGTAGTTTGTGAAGGGTTTCAGCCTGTACGCTTGGTAAAAAATTAACTACCAGACAATTGGGATGGCTTCCAACGCTTTCTTTTTGGCCACAATTAGTTCCTTAGAAGCCGTTCTGTCGTTTTCGTTACTCCAACGATGCTCTTCCAATTTACGAACCTCTTCGATGGAATTAAATACTGCCTGCGCCTCCTTGGATATCAAAACATCCACCAACCTATCCCAAACAAATTGAACCGCTTGAGAAGAAGGATGCACCCCATCCGGTTCAAAGAAACGGTAATCGCGTAATTCATCCACTATGATTTCATAGGAAGGAAAATAATGCACGTTAGAATATTGCTCCACCATAGAATGCGTCCATTCAATTAAGCGCGCCTTGCTGCGGTTATTGTGGATTAGGCCTTCGCGGATATGCCGAACAGGGCTCACCGTTAGAACGATTTCAATTCCTGGATTTACCGCCAATAACCGTTCATGCATTTCCTTAAATCCTTGGGCCATTTCTTCGAGGCTCAATAAGCGTTTTTGAAATTGATTCCCAGGAACTTTATGGCAATTGGCGACTAAGCGATTCTCCGGTTGTAAAAAATACGCCCAAGCAGAACCCACCGTGATGAACAAGACGTTCGTTTGGGTTAATAAATGGTGGTGCTTTATGCGCAGCTTCAACAACGCTTCCTCCAATTGTTGCCTACCATTCGAATGGAGTGTGTGAGCCGTTTCCCACGCAAAAAAAATGCCTCTATTTTCATGAATCGACCACGGTAATTCGAGATCCATCAAATAATCAAGTTCCTTAAAAATGGACAATGGATTGTAAATGGTACCGAACGGTGAGGACCAAGCATCCAAGCCAAAGCGTCGAAATTTACTGTAAATGGATTGAGAAAAACAACTACCCAACATGCCTGTTTTGGACGAAAAATCGTAGGAACTCCCCCAATTTTCCGTTGGTACTTGGGTAAAAAGGTCAGCATGTTTCATGAGGTTCTTAAGATATGTGCTTGCTGTACCGCTTCAGGTTTAATCTCTTCCCCGCTCAATAAGCGCGCAAGCTCCAAAATACGCTCTTCATCTTCTAGAGACCTAACAGAGGTAATGGTCCGATCCGATCGATCTTCCTTTGCGACCTTGAGGTGTCCTTGCGCCTTAGCGGCAACTTGTGGAAGGTGCGTGATCGCCAGCAACTGACGGTTTTCGCCCATGGAGCGTAACAGTTTTCCCATTCGTTCGGCCACGTCCCCAGAAACTCCCGTATCAATTTCATCGAATAAAATACAAGGCAGTTCCATCTGACGAGATATAAGCTGTTGCAAAAGCAACATGACCCTGGACAATTCTCCCCCACTGGCAGCTTTATGAATAGGGGTTAGTTCCATTCCTTTATTGGCCGAAAAAAGAATTTCTAAATCAACCATACCGCGTTCGTTTAAAGCATCGGTATCAGTTAATATGAATTGGATTTGCGCATCTTTTAACTTAAGCCCGACGAGGCCTTCTTTCAATTCCTCGGAAAGCAGCAAAGCCTTTTCCCGACGTGAGACATTTAACGTTTTTGCGGCGGCCACAAGGGCGAGTTGCTCATCGACTATAAGGGATTCCAATAGGGAAATATCTTTAGTCCACTGCGACAGGGTTTCGCTGCGTGAAGCAAGTTCGTGCATGATGTTCAACAACGAAGATTGATCCGTTACACGGTGCTTATTCAATAATCGGTTGTATTCATCCACTCTGCTCAATACTTCGGAAGCATCGATGGTATTGGACATTAAATCTTCGATTTTGGAGGAAGCTTCAAATCCGATTTCTTTCATTAAAGCAATCAATTGATCGAGTTGTTCCAATAAAGCGGTGAATCCGGAATCGTTGCCCGACATTTTTTGCAGTTTAGCACGGTAGCCCTGCAAGTGGTTCGGTGCATCCCCTTCGGATAATTGCACCAACCCTTCTAAAATTTCTGAAAGTTCTTGCTTCTGTTCGTGACGCGACAATTCTTGGGCGAGGTTATCGTAATCCATCTCTCTCAGGTTCATAGCCAAGAGTTCCTCCAAAAGAAAAGACTCATAATCTTGCTTATTTAGCAGTTCCCTTTGCTGCTCTTGCAATGCATGAAGCTTTTTTCCTAACCCTTGAAACTTTGAAAAACGCGCCCTAAAATCCTTGGCGGACTCCTGGGTACCTGACAAGGCATCTAAGATAGAAAGCTGATAGTCTTTATCTTTCAATTCCAAGGTATTGTATTGCGAGTGAATGACCAACATCCTGCTCATGAGGTCCTTCAATTCTTGCAAACCAATGGGCGTATCGTTCACAAATGCCCTTGACCTTCCATCTTTTTGAATCTCACGACGAACTACCAATTCGGTCCAAGGTTCGAAGTCCATAGAGGTTAAAAAATTCAGGGAGATTTCGTCCATCGAAAAAACGCCTTCCACTACGCTTTTATTGCCATCCGGTCCAATGAGGGAAAAATCAGCGCGATCTCCCTTAAGCAGTCCTAAGGCTCCAAGGAGTATCGACTTACCGGAACCCGTTTCCCCTGTAATGGCCGTGAAACCCTGTTGAAAATCAATTTCCAATGCATCGATAAGCACAAAATTCTTAACGGTAAGTTTGCGTAACATTTAAGGGAGAATTTCCTGATATTTGGAGGAATTCGAAGGGTCTAATCGTTTCAAAAGCGTCACAAAATCTGTCTTCTCCTTCACTTCGGAATCGGACAGAATACTTTTCAATTCATCGCGCTTGCAGAGCAAATAATTCACCACATTTGGAGAATTGGGCCGTACTTGAACTACAGGGTTCAATTTAGAGAGCGCGTCGTAAAGGGCCTTTTTACCCTTGACCTTATCCTCGTACATTTGGTCCATCCCATTTCGATGGTAGGCGTAATTGCAATCCCGTAAAGGTTCGAATGCGACTTGCATGATGTTATCCACCAACCAAAAACGGTTTCGTTTTCCCTGTTCGTTTGATTTCCAACCGGGTGCCCCTGAATTTTGCGCATTTGAAACAATTTGCTGGCATTCATTGAAGTACTTCGTCCCACCTTTTGGAGCATAAGAATCATAATCCATTCCAAGAATAAAATAGGCATAATAGGCCATGATGGAGGATAAATTATCCCGAAACTGGTTTGGCGAATACGTAATTAAGGTGTTTCTTGAGTATACAAAGGCAAGATCTTCATCGCGCCAATTCAATAAGAGGGTATTGTAATTCGAGTTGAAAACCGGTCTTGTCGCTTGAATTTGAAGAGCCCCAACGTAGGTCCCTGCACTGGGGATTTTGTTGATTTGAAGTTGCATGGAACAATTGATGCGTTCCTCTGTAGTAAACTGATCTTTGGTCCATTGAGTGTTATTCATCAGTTCGGTCAAGACCAATTCCAGTTCCTTAAAAATTTCAAGCTCCGTAGAATTCACCTCTAAACTAGCTTCTTTAATGATGGAAATCTTGCAATTGAGTTCTTGAGCATTGAACAATACCACTGCTAAGCAAAAAACAACTCCAAGAATACTACGTTTCATTTGTTTTCTATTATATAAGCAACCAACTTTTTTGCCAATTCAACCTTGGTTTCCATGGGAAAATCAGCTACTTGTCCATCCTTGCCGAAAATACGAATTTTATTGGTTTCGAAATTAAAACCCACTCCATTTTCCCCTAAAACATTTAAAACGATTGCGTCCAGATGTTTTTTGTTCAATTTCTCCTTTGCATAAACCTCACCATCCTTTGTTTCCAATGCGAAACCCATTAAAAACTGATGCGCTTGTTTCTGACGACCAGCCCATGCAAGGGTGTCTTCTGTTTTGATCAAATTCAAGGACAAAGAATCCTCGTTTTTCTTGATCTTTTGAGTGGTGGGATCGGCCGGACGATAATCCGCCACTGCAGCCGCGAATACGCCTAAATCGGAGGAAGACCAATGTTGTTGCACCGCTTCAAATAACTCCTGGGCGGTTTCAATTTCTACCGTTTGAATGAACGGATGTTTTGCAGCAAGTTGGGTAGGACCGGATAACAGAGTAACGTGAGCGCCTTGGTTTGCCAAGGCTTCAGCGATGGCGTATCCCATTTTACCCGAGGAACGGTTGCCAATGAACCGAACGGCATCAATGGCCTCATAGGTAGGGCCTGCAGTAACCAAGGCTTTTACACCGTTCAATTTTCTATGACAGCCTAGGTGATGATTGATTTGTTCGGCCAATTGTTCAGGTTCTGGCAATCGTCCTTCCCCTACCATTCCACTTGCTAATTCTCCGTAAGATGGTGGAATAATCGTTATTCCATCTTCTTCAAGGGTTTTTAGGTTGCGTTTGACCGAAGCATGTTGGTACATTTCAAGGTCCATTGCAGGCGCTATCAAGGTGCGATTACGCATGGACAAAAAGGTGGCAAGCAGGAAATTATCACATAGTCCTTGCGCCATTTTTGCCAAAGTATTAGCGGTACAAGGAGCGACCAACATAATATCAGCCCATTCTGCATAAGCAACATGGTGATTCCATTCACCGGTCTTTCGGTCCCAAAATTCAATAGCGACAGGATTTTTTGATAAGGTTGAAAGCACCAAGGGGCTTATAAAATCGGAAGAATCGGGAGTCATAATGACTTTGACTTCATGACCTTGCTGAATCAACAAACGAATTAACAGAGGAATTTTATACGCCGCTATTCCAGCGGTTACTCCAATAAGGACATGCATTTTAAATCGAGTCCGATTCTGACTCTGGGTTTCTTAAGTATACTTTGTCCTCCAACATTTCTTGCATTGCAAGCGCTGTTGCCTTAGGAAGCTTTTCGTAATGCTTTGAAATTTCAATTTGTTCACGGTTTTCGTAAACTTCTTCCAAAGAGTCTGTTGTACTTGCAAATTCTTGCAACTTCTGAACCAATTCTTCCTTAAGGTGGGTACTTATTTGATTAGAACGCTTGGAAACCGCCACAATGGATTGGTATAGATTGCCGGTTTTGTTTTCTAAATCAATTACATCACGGGTAATTGTTGATTTTTCTGCGTTTAAATTCTTGTAACTCATGGATTTTACTTAAAATTCGTAATCTTTCTCCCAAGGCTTTAGCAATACTTTAAGTGAAGCTAGATAACTGGAAGTTGGAAAATCGTCTACAAAGGTACGATATCTTTGTAAAGTTTCCTCAATCCTCTCCTTTTTTTTGCTTTCGATACTATTTTCAGCTAAATAAAAACCGTTTTTGATGGCGCAAGACCGAACTTCTTCTTCGTGGATGGAAAGGGGGAATTTTTCCATGAAAAGATCAGCGTAGGAAACCGCAGCTTTGTAGTTTCCAGTTTTATCGTAGAGCAACACTTTATTGTAGTCTTTATATTCCAATTTGTAGGACAATTCATCGATAATTTTGTTGCAGGAATCAATGAGCGGTGAACTTGGGTATTTGTCGACGAATTGTTGGACAGCATTGATCGCTTCGTAAGTCTCCGTTTGGTCTAAGGACCATTTAGGCGAATTATTGACACTGCACATGGCTGTTAAGAAAAATGCTTCCTCATGGCGCATTGAATAGGGATATCGTTGGACAAACGAACCAAAAAAATAACCTGCCATGTAATAATCTTGTTTCTCATAATAACTTTTAGCCATAAGGAAATAGGAGGTTTCTCCCTCCTTGGATTTCGGTGCATGCTGAAAAACTTGTTCGAACAACACGATGGCTTTTTCATAGGCCCGTTTACTTTCGGTTTGGTACAAGGTATTCGCCGTAGAAAATTTCAGCGCATAATCATCCCCTTTCAACACTTCATTATAGTCTGAACAGGCAGCTAAAGCCGCTAAAAGCGCTAAAAACAAAATTCTTTTCATCTTTATTTTATACGTAGACTTCTACCGATAACCAGCGTGGTTGACAGCGAAATTCCATTTAAATTACACAAAGTACCCACCGATGTGCCGTATTTACGGGCAATCTTAGTCAAGGTATCACCCGACTGTATTTGATGGTATTTTTTTTGAGTTGTTTTTATCACCGGCCGAACCGTAGGAGCCACAACAGACGCAACGGCCGTCTCGGGCGGCGAAGTGTAGCTTTGATAAGCGATTTGATCTGCAGACATTACCTCGATTTCATCCGTTGGTTTTGCCCCTGGTCGAAACATTTTCTTGTGAAGGAACAAATTCTCCTTACGCAAGGTTAAATGCTCGAAATCAATAATTTCCTCGGGATTAATAGGTTCTTCGTAAAACCGAACCTCCATATGTAAATGGGGACCTGTTGACCTTCCTGTGTTCCCACCTAGGGCGATGGGTTGACCAACT
>JBJTXE010000231.1:0-2088 GCA_046082075.1 Bacteroidota bacterium | reverse complement strand
GTTTAAAAAGTTCAATCAATTTTTCCATGTCAACCTTATCGGCATCGACCAAGGTGGAAAAATTCAAGGCTGAATTTTGCATCAAATTGATTTTTATGGCATTCGAATAGAACCGTTCAAATACCTTGGACAAGGCTTCTTCGTTAATGAACGAGAAATCATTCGCCGAAATCGATAAGAGTATTTGGTCCTTTTTTACGATAAACGATGGGATCAATTGGTCCCGGGTTTGTTCCTGTTGGATGATGGTACCTTCGCTTTCCGGGTTTAGAAAACTCTTAATGTACAGCTTGATGTTTTTATTTTGTAAAGGTTTTACGGTTTTGGGATGAATAACGCTTGCACCGAAATAAGCAAGTTCTATGGCCTCTTTGTAGGAAATTGATTTGAGTAATTGCGTGTTGCTGAAATACTTAGGATCCGCGTTCAACATTCCTGGGACATCTTTCCAAATGGTTACGTCTTCCGCCGTTAAAGCATACGCGATAATGGCCGCAGAATAATCCGAACCTTCACGTCCAAGCGTGGTGGTAAATCCTTCGGAGGTATGTCCAATAAAGCCCTGGGTAACAAAGCATGTTTTCTCGGGAAATTGATCGATCTTGAATTGTATTTTTTCGGTGGTTTTATCCCAATCAACTTTGCCTTCCTTGTAGTGGTTGTCCGTGCGTATCAGTTGGCGGGCGTCTAACCATTGAGCCGCTACCTTTTCCGTTAAAAGTACCTGAGCCAAAATTTTGGAGGAAAGCACTTCGCCCAGCGAAACAATTTGATCGTACTCAAACCCTAAATGTTCGGAAATCGGAGCATGGTATCGCTTGCGTAATGCATCAAATATGTCGTCA
Organism: Bacteroidota bacterium; assembly: GCA_046082075.1. Taxonomy (GTDB): domain Bacteria; phylum Bacteroidota; class Bacteroidia; order Flavobacteriales_D; family Crocinitomicaceae; genus UBA952. The sequence continues at coordinate 1,243 of JBJTXE010000231.1, read as the reverse complement.
ATTTCTCGCTTTAAAACTTCCGAATCCTGCAATGCCAAATCGTTTAATACGGTTTGATGGTATTCTTCAACCACCCTTACGGAAGTCTCAAATGAAGCGGCATCTCGGGCCAATAGATGCTTCACGACCTCTTCTAAACAGTTCGTGGTCTTGTCCATAGCGGATACCACGATGAATAAGCGATCTTCGAACCCGCGAATGATTTTTACGACATTTTTTAAGGACTCGCCATTTTTTACAGATGCACCACCAAATTTGAAAACTTTCATTTGCTTACGATAATTTACTGGTTAATTCTTTCATCTTTCGTTGGCAGTTCGCTCCTTGGTATAGCACCGAATAAACTGCCGTCAAAATGGGCATTTCTACCTGGAATTTTTGGTTAATTTCCACTAAACTTCGCGCGGCATAATACCCCTCCGCAATCATTGTGAGCTCCAATTTGGCGGATTGAAGGGTATAGCCTTGACCGAGCATGAAGCCAAACGTTCTGTTCCTGGAAAACTTGGAATAGGCCGTTACCAATAAATCACCCATGTAAGCGCTCGAGTTTACATCCCGATGGATGGGATGAACCACGTCAATGAACCTTTTCATTTCTTGAAGTGCATTGGAAACCAGTACCGCCTGAAAATTATCGCCATATCCAAGTCCAGCATACATTCCCGAGGCAATTGCATAGACGTTTTTTAAAATGGATGATAATTCGGCGCCGAATAAATCGTCATTTTCACTTACCTCCACATAGCGGCATCTCAAAGCGTTAGCTACTTGTTTGGATAGTGCCGCATTTTCGCTTCCAACGGTTAAATAGGACAAGCGTTCTAAGGCAATTTCCTCCGCATGGCAAGGACCGCAAACGATGCCTAACTGCGCGTAAGGTATCTCAAATGTTTTGTGGAAATACCTTGCGGGAATTGCGTGAAATTCTGGTACAATACCCTTAATGGCCGAGATGACGGATTTTCCATTAAAGCATTGAGGGTCAATTGATCCGAGGGTTTCGTGTAGGAATGCCGCAGGAACTGCCGCAATAAGGATATCTGACTGTTGAATGAAGGGTAGGAGGTCACCGTGTAATCTTAATTTCTCCTTTGGAAAGGATGCCGATTGTAGATACTTTGGGTTGTGCCCAAATTCCTCAATGTATTGGAGGTTATCAACATTCCGAACATACCAATTGACATGCTCGAGGTTCTCCGAAAGGATTTTAACCAACGCGGTTGCCCAGCTTCCGCTTCCA
>JBJTXE010000230.1:0-2175 GCA_046082075.1 Bacteroidota bacterium | reverse complement strand
AAGGAAACGGCACCGCCAAACTGATGGAAAACAATCCACAGGTGTTCACGTTCAGCATGCACGGGAGAACCAACTACCCCTTTCATAAAGAAAAATCCGACCTCGACGTCGAACTTGAAATCGGTACTCCCGGAGAGACTTACTTAGCTCTTCTAGCCGAACATCTTCCCAAAATCATTCAGTCGTTTCAACCCGACTTCGCCTTTTACCTAGCAGGAGTCGATATCTTAAACACCGATAAATTCGGAAGGCTTAACGTGAGCGTAGCGGATTGTAAGAAACGGGATGAATGGGTTTTCAAAACCTTAAAGAACCTAGGAATTCCCGTGGCTGTTGCGCTAGGCGGCGGCTATTCCCCAGATATCAATATCATCGTCGAAGCGCATTGCAATACCTTTCGTCTTGCGGTGGATTTATTTGATTGAGCTCTTTTTTCACTTTTTACCTATCTTTAATCCTATGGAAAACAATCCTCCACACAAATCCCTTGACGAAGTCATGGACGCCATGTCCGAATCCCAGCAGCTGTATGCGCTCGATCAGCAATTCCCTTACCTCTTCACCAAGGCAGCGCTTTTCTTGGAACAAGGCGCCGTAAGCTATCGCACCTCGGATTTTTTCCAAGAACCCAAAACCAACGATCCCGAAGAACTCGAGATTATTGCCAATGGGTGTCGGCAGCTTTGCATGGGCAAAGGTCTTTGGGATAATGCTCCCTTCACCCAACTAGGGGTTACTGGATTTTACCAACTCATGCAGTTGATGCATTTTCAGGCTGCCTCGCGCAAAACCCAACGAGGTTTTTATGTGGACGACATTCGAGGAACCCTTGATTGCATTTCGTTTCGACACGCCATGGACGGTAGAACCGCCACCCTTTACAATTTTTGCGTTTATCCCAAGTTGGAGGACTGAGTATATCCAAAAAAAATGCCCCATCATCGAGGCATTTTCGTGCGGAAAGAACTTACTTTTGAAAGCAACCGAAGTTGTTGCTCTCTTTAATTCTAATTCGTGTCTTTTAATTCTTCTTGGGAACGATTAACGTCTTCTTTAGCAAGAGTAGCTTCAGTTTCAAGGGGGTGATACCTCCTCAGCAAGTTCTTTCAAAATAAGCCTCCGTTTGGTGAACTTACTCTATATTCGCTCCAGCTTCCACCAATTGACTTCGAAATTCTCGTTCTTCCTCTTCGGTGAAAGGCCGCGTTAAATTGCCTACCGTTCGACCTGCAATGATCGCTGGAGCACCTTTGTGCGCACCATCGACTAAATCCTTGGCCTCTATTAAATCGAATCCAGTAAAATCTTTAACCAACTTAACAATGGCTAGCTTATTTGGACCAGCATCAACTAATTTAACCTCCCCAGTAAAGGCTTTACGCACCATCGCTTGATAAAAAACACCATCCTGTGCACTTAATCCCCCCACCAAAGTCCAACCCGCGTTGATCAACTTCTCCACCTCAATTCTTAATTCTATGGTGTAGTGAGATTCAATTATTTTATATTCCGTTTTCATGACCTCATTTTTGTACGATAAATGTAGTAAAAAATAGAGGCTCACACCAAAAACCGACTAGAAAGAACACGGGTCCGCTTTGCTAAACGCTTCATTTACGAGGCCTACCTCTATCGAAAATCCAAGAAAGGTTCGGTGCAAGAATCCGGCTTAGTTTTTAACGAAGCGCTGTACCCTTTCGCCACAGGACCACAGGTACATTCCTTGCGGCAAGTGACTCACCGAAATCGGTTGTAAGTCTGTGGTTAAAACTCCTCCCATCCACAACCGTCCTTGCAGGTCGAAAATTCGGTACATTTCCCCTTGCCCAGCACTTCGTACCCACAAAGTTTCGCTCACGGGATTTGGGTAGACCTCGTACTTCACACGTTCCGACAAACCCGCATAATAATCTTCCTTGCCACAGGCGCCAGCAAAAATATCGTTGCCCTCAAAGCGGTTCGTAGCAGGAACCTTAGCACTGTTCATGACATTCGGTAAACCAATTTTTCCCCATTGGTAGCCTTGCACAAAGTCGGGCTTTACCGCGTAATAATAACTGGTATCCGGTAAATTCGATGTTCCTGCGGGAGCTACGGTTCCCTTGTTGTTATTACCGTAACTGAACTGATCGTTGCCTAGAATATTGTAATTCACTGCGCTGTAAGGAAAACCGG
>JBJTXE010000229.1:0-3018 GCA_046082075.1 Bacteroidota bacterium | reverse complement strand
GCGGCTGGCACGCCGTTGATGGTGTGTTCACTCGGTGCATGGAAGTGCATTTGCGCCAACGTATAGGTCACACCGTCTATGGTCATCGTGTTGCCCGCGGCTGCGTTTGCTTGGACAGTATGCCCATTGTTGACCACGGTGACGTCGCCGGCCTGGTACTGAAAGGCGGGATTCACCAGCGCTTCGCTACTGGTTGGCTATCCCAAGCCTACACTGTCCAAGGTTTGCAACGTTCTGTGGATTTTTGGTTGGTTTTCAAAAAAGGATACCGATTCGGCAATGGACATATTTAATACCTCAGAAATGCTCTTGCCTTTGTATTTTATTTGCAGTGTTTCGCTGTTATAGCGTTTTCCTTGACACGTTTCGCAAGTGACGTAAACGTCGGGTAAGAAATTCATTTCGACCAACCTCAATCCTCCTCCGTTGCACGTTTCACATTTCCCGCCTTGAACATTAAACGAAAATCGTCCCGGTTTATAGCCCCGTATCTGTGCCTCAGGTAAGGCGGCAAAAAGACTGCGGATTTCGTCAAATACTTTGGTATAGGTAACGGGATTCGAACGCGGTGTACGCCCAATAGGGCTTTGATCAATGCAAATTACTTTGTCGATGAATTCCAATCCGCTCACGCTCTCATAAGTCAGTGGCTGCAACGCACTCCCGTGAAGATGTTTCATTAGTATGGGATACAGTGTATGGTTAATGAGCGTCGATTTACCGCTTCCCGAAACCCCCGTCATGCAGGTAAACGTGCCTAAGGGAAGTTTTAAGGTCACGTTTTTAAGGGTATTGCCTTTTGCTCCTTTCAAGGTTAAAAATTTACCGTTTCCTTTTCTCCGTTTTTCAGGTATATCGATACGATTTTCTCCATTTAAATAGCACGCGGTTACGGTATTCGATGATAGCATTTGTTGCACATTTCCTTGAAAAACGACTTCTCCACCCTGGATGCCAGCGCGGGGTCCAATGTCGAGTATTTCATCAGCAGCTAGGATCATTTCCTTGTCGTGCTCCACTACCACAACGGTATTTCCGGCATTTTTGAGTTTTTGAAGTGCCGAAATGAGTTTCTGGTTGTCTCGTTGATGCAGTCCAATGGAAGGTTCATCCAGAATATACATAACATTGATGAGTTCTGTACCGATTTGTGTCGCAAGCCTAATCCTTTGTGCCTCACCTCCAGAAAGGCTTTTGGATGATCTTCCGAGGGTTAAATATCCTAGTCCTACCTCCAGGATAAATGCCAAGCGCGTGCGAATTTCTTGTATGATTTCACGACTTATGTGCTGCTGTTCCTTCGTGAAGTAATCTTCGATGCCTTCCATCCATTCGTGCAAAGTTGAAAGGTCCATTTGGGTTAAATCCCCGATGTGTTGATTTCCAATACGGAAATGCAGTGCCTCTTGTTTTAATCGATGACCTGAACAGGTGGAACATTTCTTTTTCTCCATGAATTGCTCTATCCAACGAACAAGGGTTGGGTCGCCATCCTCCTTATATCGAAGCATAAATTGAGCAACCCCCTCAAATCGCTCCTGTACATCAGTAGGGCCTAATTCCATTCCCTCGTTTCCGTAGATAAGCAGGTTGATTTCTTCTGGACTAAACTGTTCAATAGGGGTCGATAAGGAGTGTCCAAAAGCCACTACGAAGGATTGCATTTTATCAAAGAACCAATTGTTCTTTACGCTCCCAAGAGGTTCAATACCTCCTTTGGCAATGGATTTTGTTCGGTCCGGAATGATTTTTTCGATATCGATGGCACTAATCTCGCCAAGCCCATTGCATGCTAAACAGGCGCCGTAGGGCGAATTGAACGAAAATAAATTAGGTTCCGGCTCCGGATAGGCAATACCCGTTGTAGGACACATGAGACTTCTACTAAAATAATGCAGTTCGTCTGTTTCCCATTCGGCCACTAATATAAAACCAGAACCCAATTTCATCCCGGTAACGATGGCCTGGTATAAGCGGTCGGAATCCTTCGAATGCTCAGAGAATCTATCCACCACAATTTCAATATCATGGGTCTTATATCGGTCCAATTTCATTCCAGGTTTTACATCCACAATTTTTCCATCAACCCGTGCCTTGGTGTATCCTTGTCGTATTATTTGTTCAAATAGTTCCTTGTAGTGCCCCTTTCTTGCCCGTATTTTCGGAGCCAAAAGGGCGTATTTTTTTCCTTGATATCGCTCTAGGATCAATTCGGTAATTTGACGGTCGGTATATTTGACCATTATTTCACCTGTAGCCCTGGAATAGGCGGTTGAAGCCCGCGCGAACAACAGCCTAAAAAAATCGTTCAGTTCTGTAATGGTTCCTACGGTTGAACGCGGTGAACGGGAGACGGTTTTTTGTTCTATCGAAATTACGGGACATAATCCTTCAATTTTATCGACATCTGGTCGCTCGAGTCCTCCCATGAATTGTCGGACATACGAGGAAAAAGTTTCAATGTAACGGCGCTGTCCTTCGGCAAAAATCGTATTAAAAGCGAGGGAACTCTTTCCACTTCCGCTCATTCCGGTTACCACAATGAGTTGTTGACGATTAAAGGATACGTCAATGTTTTTTAGGTTGTGTTCACGAGCTCCGTATACATGAACGCAAGGATCGGTAGCTTCTTGGTTCATAAGGAGTGCCTTGGGATAAATAGAGAACGGTTTGTTGGAAGCTCAATCGAACACGGTAGCGATGAATTTGTTAACTGATTTCCTAAAATCCAAGGATTAAGGATGCGTAAAATTTTTCGATTAATACCTTGGTGTAATGCCCAAGAGGTCAAATCTTGGATGGGTTTTGTGATCGTGATTTTCCGTGTATGATACGCCGGGTAACGAGCTTTACCGGGGATGTGGTATCCGTACATTTCCGGGTTTTCTAAAATTAATTTCATAGCCATTATTCTGAAAACATACCGAGCAGTCTCAGGGTTCATTTCTGCGTCAAAATAGTGTTCAACACCTTGGATCGATAAATCTTGTGCAAGGCCTCCTGGACCACGGTTATAGG
>JBJTXE010000228.1:0-3020 GCA_046082075.1 Bacteroidota bacterium | reverse complement strand
TTCTTTGCCTATCTATTACAACCTGACCAACGAACAAGTTGATAGCGTTATTCACGCGGTAAAAGTAGCATACCACAAGGTTATGGGATGAAGCGCCTCCTGGACCTTTTCTTGTCGCTGTGCATACTAGCCTTATTTCTTCCGTTCGGATTGCTGCTATCGCTGTGCATTGTGTTGGAATCCAAGGGTGGGGTTTTTTACCTGCAAGAACGAATAGGAAGGAAGGGAAAGCCGTTTAAGTTAATTAAGTTTCGTTCCATGAAACCCAACGCTGACCGAGAGGGAAAACTTACCGTAGGAGAGCGCGATCCTAGAGTAACGCGTATGGGGACCTTCATCCGAAAATACAAGTTGGATGAGTTCCCTCAATTCATCAACGTGCTGAAAGGGGAAATGAGTGTGGTGGGGCCACGTCCTGAGGTGTTGGAGTATGTGGCAAAATACAGCGATGAACAGCGAAGGGTTTTGGATTTTAAACCGGGCATTACTGATTTGGCCTCTATTACCTATTTCGAGGAAAATAAATTGTTAGCTAACGCCACGGATCCTCAACAGACGTATATTGAGGAAATCATGCCGGAAAAAATTCGCATTAACTTGGCGTATCAAACGAATGCAACCGTTTGGAGTGATTTAGGCGTGGTATGGAAAACGGCTCTAAGAATGGTTTGGAAGCCATATTAATCATAAGACCCTGTTTAGTGTAATTCCAACGAAAAAGAGAATTCTCGTTGCTGCAACGGGGCTAAACGCACGATTCCCTCTTTTTGTTCTAAGGTTCCGTCGGAGTCCATGGAATCAGCCCAACCCCACCACGGTTCGATGCAGAAAAACGGAGCGCTCGGTTTGGTCCATAAGCCTACAGCGCTCCAATCCTCGCAGCGCAGGGTGAGCAGTTGGGTGCCGTCGTTTTTGCTAATTCCTATGGATTGAAAAGGAGGGGATTTGATAACGATTGCATCCGAAGCGAATAGCTCGTCGCTTAGTTTGAACCAACGATTTAAGGTCAAATCCTGCGTTGCCCCGTTGTAGTAGTTTCCCGTGATAAGGTGCTGCTTTACCTCAAAGTCTCCCCCAAAATCTAAGCAGTATTCGTTCAGTGATCCTTCGAGGTGAAATCCGGGATGTCCGCCAAGGCTGAACAGCAAATCTTCGCTTCCAAGGTTGAAGACACCATGCTTTATTTCAAGGCTGTGGTTGGTTAAGGTGTAGGTGACACGTAATTCAAATGCGAATGGATAATGCTCACGCGTAATTTCGCTGTCCGTAAGGGATAAGGTAAGGGAGTTTGGGCTTTGGTCCACCAGTTGAAAAGATTGGTCTCGGGCAAAACCGTGTTGGCGCATCGCGTATGCTTTTCCATTATACTTGTACTCGTCTTTCAACAACCTACCCACTATCGGAAATAGGATAGGGCAGAAGCGGTTCCAAATTTGGTCGTCTTTTCGCCAAATCAGGTTTTCTTGACCCTTGACGCACAACGCTTGGAGTTCCGCTCCGTGCGGCGAAACAGAGGCCTCTATCAGTCCATTGGAAATTCGGAACATCGTTACAGTTTGATGAAGGGCGCTTGTTCAGAGGATGATGGGACGTAAAAAAAGTAAGTGCCTGCACCAAGAGAATTCAAAGGCAGGGAGAGTTGCTTGCCGTTAACGGTACCATGAACCACGGTTTTTCCCTCTAAGCTTCGAATTTCAAATGGTAAATGGGAATAGGTTCGCTGGAATTCTATGGATAAAAAATCGTGGGCAGGATTGGGTGCAATCGAAAAGGATGCATGGGCGGATAGGCGGTTAATTTCAGCGGTACCGTAATTAAAATAACAGGTATCATTAACCAAGAATTCATTGCCATAGATGAATTCAAATGTAAGCGGCTCGCACCATGCAGCCCCTGTTAGATCAGTGGGATAGTCTTGGGTGGTTTGGCCGAGTTGGCCGAAATAAAACATGCTGCCGGTGGCTAAGGTATCCCCCTGACAATTTAAAACAGTGCTAACATAAGGGTAATTTATGACGGTGTTTTGGCTTCCGTCGAATTGAATGCTGACCCAATACGCATTGGGCTGCAAGCTATCCGGGTATATCCCTATGAGGCTAAGATTGGCACAACTCACCTGAGCTTGGCAGCAAATATTGAAAAATAAAAGGTAGAAAAATAAGAACCGGTGAATCGTTGACATGGGATTTTTTTTACGAAGATAAGAAATGATTTCAGCTACCTCATTCACGCTTGGGATCACCCCTTATAGCATAACCACCTGATGCACCATTACCAAGACGAACAGTTATGTTTTGGTATGAGCAATTCCTTTTGGGACCGCGTATTCAAAACAAGTTTTGATTAGCATCCAATTAAAGAAGATCGTGAAAAGGAAAAACTGCTTAAATTTTAAACGAAACTTACTGCGTCAATTCAAACTTCTACGTGTTTTTTCTTAATTTTACGGCAATTCTGTCGTTTGAACCAACGTTTGGTGCATTTGGTGGAATCAACCCAATAATAGACAAAAGCATGAAACAAACAATTACCTTGCGCTTTGGAATTATAGCATTACTCATCATCATTGCTGCTTTAAGTAGAATGTTACCTCATCCTTACAATTTTACTCCTTTGATGGCTATTTCCTTGTTTGGTGCAGCTCATTTCTCTAACAAATGGCAAGCATTATTGATTCCATTATTAGCTACTTGGTTAAGTGATCTGTTTATCAATAATGTTATCTATCAATCCCCTCATTTTATTTGGTTTTACGAAGGATTCTATTGGCAGTATAGCACGTATTTCATGGCAATTATTATCGGGTTTTTTATGTTGAACAAGGTTACGGTCTCAAGGGTGGTTGGCAGCAGTTTGTTAACGGCTTGCCTTTTCTTTGCGGTCTCCAATTTTGGCGTTTGGATCGGATCTCCCATGTATTCTCAAGATGTGAATGGTTTACTGGCATGTTATACCGCAGGTATTCCGTTTTTTGGAGGCACCTTGCTGGGGAATTTATTCTACTGCGGCGCCTTGTTTGG
>JBJTXE010000227.1:0-6159 GCA_046082075.1 Bacteroidota bacterium | reverse complement strand
TTCAGAATTTTCGGTCATTCCAAGGGCCATCAATCAAGTGCGCGATGCCTACGTCAAGGGCTTTGATGCTTTGTTTTCCGCTCACGTTCTTGCATGGAAAAACATATGGGATAAGGCCGACATTGAAATTGAAGGCGACGTGGCTTCTCAACAAGGGATTCGTTTTAATATCTTTCAACTTTACCAAACGTATACTGGAAAACACGCTCAATTAAACATCGGTCCGAAAGGATTTACGGGCGAAAAATACGGTGGGGCAACCTATTGGGATACCGAGGCCTATTGCCTTCCTTTTTACCTAAAAACAGCCGAACCGGAAGTTGCCAAACAACTCTTAGTATACCGCTTTAATCAACTCGATCGTGCTATTGAAAATGCAGAAAAGTTAGGATTTAAAAACGGCGCAGCCTTATATCCCATGGTCACCATGAACGGGGAGGAGTGCCATAACGAATGGGAAATTACCTTTGAAGAAATTCACAGAAATGGCGCCATTGCGTTTGGGATTTACAATTATGTTCGCCATACGGGGGATCTAGAATATCTGAAAGATAAAGGCCGAAAAGTCCTCAACGGGATTGCTCGTTTCTGGGCACAACGGTTCAATTGGTCGGAGGCGAAACAAAGTTATGTCATGTTAGGGGTTACTGGACCCAACGAATACGAAAATAACGTTAACAATAACTGGTACACTAATTACATCGCTAAATGGTGCATTGAATATGCATTAGAATGCGAAGCCTCCTTTGCGAAAACGACTTCACCCTTCCTCACGGATCAAGAAATGGAAGTTTGGAGTAACCTGTTAAAATCGGTTTATTTCCCAAAACTGGAGGGGACCCGAATTTTCTTGCAGCAAGACGGTTTCATGGACAAGGAACAACTTTCCGTTGCCGATATTCCTGCCCTTGAACGTCCGATCAACCAACATTGGAGTTGGGACCGAATTTTACGGTCTATTTTTATCAAACAAGCGGACGTGCTTCAAGGATTGTATTTTTTTGAAGACCATTTCGATGCAGCAACCATTCAAGAGAATTTTGATTTTTATGAACCCAAAACAGTGCATGAGTCGTCACTCAGTCCGTGTGTTCATGTGGTCCTTGCAGCCCTGATTGACCGAATGGATAAGGCTTACGAGTTGTATTTGCGTACCTCTCGATTGGATTTGGACGATTACAACCATGAGGCCGATGAAGGTTTACACATCACGAGCATGGCGGGTACCTGGTTGAGCTTGGTAGAAGGGATTGCTGGTGTTCGCATTTATCATGACGGATTGTCCATTAATCCAAAAATTCCGAGTTCTTGGAACGTTTATCGTTTTCAAATTCTCTATAAGAATCAACCTTTACGGATTGAGGTGAGTCAACAAAACACGACGGTTACTAATGCAGGAAATCAGCAACTAAGGTTGCAAGTAAAAGGTAAAAATTATACGGTAGAGCCCCATGAGAGCATTTATTCTTAGTTCATGTATTATTAGCGGTTGGTTGCTATTCATCCAACCCTTGAATGCCCAAGTTAACCCAACCCAACGCCAAGTGGTGCTGCAAGGTTTTTGGTGGGATTACTGGAATGCAAATTATCCCAACGGTTGGGCGAATTACCTGACCGAATTAGCGCCGCGTTTACGTGAGCTGGGTATCGATGCAGTATGGATTCCACCGACCATCAAAAATTCTGGCACGAACAGCGTTGGATATTCCCCCTTTGATCACTACGATTTAGGCGATAAATTTCAAAAGAATTCGCTTAAAACGCGCATGGGGGACAAAGACGAGGTGCTGCGAATGATGGCTGTTCTCAAGGCGAACGGCATTGATGTGCTTCAGGATATCGTATTGAACCATGTGAGCAATGCGGGATCAGCTTTTGGTCATGGTGGGCAAGATCCAGCAGCCATGGATGACGGTCAAAACAACCGCTATAAGAATTTCCGATACGTATCCTATGCAACTCCGGCCACCTCGGAGACCGCAACGAATTATTTTGCTCGTTCAGGCAGATTCGCTAAAAATTGGCAGAATTTTTACCCCAACAATAACAATGTATGTTGCACCAATGACATCAATTCTCCCTTTTGGGGGCCGGACGTGTCGTATGAGTCCAATGCCTTTGGCTTGAGCAGTAATGCCACCTATAACCCCGCACAAACATCCGATTACATGCGTTCGGGTATGAGAAATTGGTTGATTTGGTATAAAAAGCAAATGGGTTGGGACGGAGTTCGAATTGATGCGATTAAACATTTTCCGGCCTATGCAACCGAAGATTTTTTGTGGAACCTTCAGAACAACGCCATGTGGGCGAGCGGTTCCAACGATATGTTCGCTGTGGGAGAATATGTAGGGAACATGGCGGAGTTGGACAACTGGTGCGGTGCGGTTCAAAACCGCGCAGGAACTTTCGATTTTTCGCTGCGTTTTGCACTTCAGGACATTATTACACAAGGGGGGAATTATAACCTGGGGAATATACCCGCAACGCAACAGCAGAATAGATTGCGAACCGTGCCTTTTGTGAACAACCACGATACCTACCGTCCTCAGGTTGGTGCCAATGGGAACATCACAGGGTGGAACACGGGCTCTCAAATTGGTCAGCAGATTGAAATCGTAGACCCTAGAGCTTCTGTCGCTTACGCAATTGCCTTGGCGGTGGATGGCGCTCCGGAGATTTTCTTTGAGGACCTATTCAACATTGGTTATTTAGGCAACCGCTTTAACCATGATCCCAAAGACACAAACGCATTAACAACTCATTCGGATGTCGAGAATCTCATCTGGTGCCATCAGAATTTGCATTTCAAAGACGGCGCATATTTCGTCCGTTGGCAAGCGCAGGACGCCTTGGTGATCGAGCGGGGAGCCAAAGCGCTGATTGCGGTGAACGACCATTATTCTTCATGGCAAAATTTAACCAACGTACCAACGAATTTTCCCGCAGGAACGGTCCTGAGAGACTATTCAGGTGCCAATGGAAATGCAACGGTTGTGGTCAATGCCGCAGGACAGGTAAACATTTCGATTCCACCGTGCGACGGATCTGCAGCGGAGGGTAGGAGGGGATATGCGGTCTGGGCGCCCGAAGGGATTACCACGAATTACGTTCGGCCATCAGAGAGCATTACCCAAGAATGGGAAATGGCCAATGATTTGGGCGACATCCATGCCTCGTCGTTGCAACAAGGTGGAGCGCTTCCGAACAATAGTACTGATTGTCGCGTGGTAGGTAGGGTTTTTCCCGATTCTTCCAGTACCTTAACCGTTAATATTTATCCTGAAAACCCTAGTTATTCCATTACGCTGGAAGTTTTGAATGCACAATGCGATGTCATTGATACGATCTCTGCCTTCGGGACCTTGAGTTATACCCATGCCGTTTCGTATGCTGGTTGGCACACCTTACGGATACGCAACAGTTCGGCGGTTCAACCAGGACAACGATGCTGGGTAAAAGCCAATTACACCTCGCCTCTTTCGGTGAATACGGCAGTGGCAAAGCAGAAATGTGCATGCACCCTAACGGGGGTTGGAATGGAAGAGTTGGACGAAGAGCTGATCGAGGTTTACCCTAATCCTTTCAACGATGAGTTGGAGCTTTCCAACAAGGATCATTCAAATGCGGTCAACTCTGTAACCGTCTATCAAGCCAACGGAACCCAAATTCATTATCGAAGTTTAAATGGGGAGAGCGTCCTGAATTTGGACACGCGTTCATGGGCTAAAGGGCTTTACTTTATCGAGGTAGAAACCGTGAAAGGTAGAGCAAGAACCAAGGTCATGAAGTACTAGCTTTAGTCGCAAATGCGTCCGAAGTGCTTGTCGTTATGGAAATGCTGATCCAAACTTTCAAATTCTTTCAGCAATTCTGCGCTGGGTTTTTGCTGTTGTAATTCACGCAGATCCGGTTGACCGGCATCCACCCAAGCGGTATACCAAACCGAACCAACGGCTAAAATGGAAGCTTTTAAACGCCTTTCTACCATACCGTTGAGCAATTGATGGTAGGCTTCGCAGAATTCCCTGGAATAGGTTGAAATCGTTGCGTTACCACGTTGTTCATAGGCATATTTTCGATCGGTCGGAAACGTTTTGGTAAGTTCTTTTTCCATGCGAAGCACGGAATCCAAGGCGCTGTGAGATCCTTTAACCGCATCCCAACAATAGGATTGTATGTCACGCTGGTAGGTCGCTTTACCTACAAAATAATCATAGTTTTCAGCATTAATTTCCACCAGGCGGCTTTCCCAAAGTCCATGAATACCCTTTTGACCAGTCAGTTGCCCGTTGTAGTTTTCGGTGGTATGTAGCGGAACATGAGCGTCGCCAATATAGTGTCCAATTTCAGAGGAATATTTGAGGATTAAATCGAGGTTTTTACTTTCAAACGCTTTTTGCAACTTGTATTTTACGTGAAGAAGATTCCAAGGAACAATCCCATAGCTTCGAAGCGTATCCTCGGTGTATTTTGCCACAGCATCTTTCCAATATTTCGGAAGCAATAAGAAGGGGTCTTCCCCCGGTTTGTAGTAGTGGTCTAGGTCAATGTAATGGCATTCCGCCTCTCCTTCAACGGCGTACCTGCGTTTGTCGGGGTCTACTGCATGGTCGGTTAAGAATTCGATATTTTCCTTGTAAAACCCAAAGATCTGGGGGGGTAAGGTAAATACCGCGATTCGGTTAATACGTTTGTGGCCGAAGAATCCCCATTGCGGCTTGGAAGAGCTGTCTGGCTTGTAGGAAAGCAAAAAAGGAACCGATGAAACGGTGAGTAGAACGAAGCTACGCTTTAACCAGTTTGCCATGTTTTAAAGTAGGAATAACGTCCGTTTGATTGGGGGTTAAACAAAATTTAATGTCTTCGTTCAAATTTAAGTTTTTTAATCGACGCCGATGTGAACTGGATTTTAAATATCCCAAATAGTTATCTTTTGCGGAAAGGAAAAGGTATTTTGCCGCAATCGAAGAATCCTCGATGGAGATATAGTCCCCCGTAGATATGAGGTGATCGCAAATGGCTCCTGCACAAATGGTGTCTTCCAAATTGAATTTATCTTGCCACCCCGAGCAAAGGCAAAGCACGTTTCCTTCTTGTTTCTCGAGCCAGCTACACAGTGCTTCAAGGTTCAGAAAAGAACCGACAACAACGTTCGGAGCGTCTTTGGCTACGTCCAAGGATTTGGTTCCATTGGTGGTGGTAAGTACTATTTCTTGACCTATGAATTCTTCTTTCATGTAAGAAAAAGGAGAATTACCGAAATCGAAACCCTCTACAATTTGACCTTTGCGTTCTGCTCCGGCAAGATAGCCTTGATTCTTGTAGGCTAGTGCTTCTTCGATGGTAGGAACAGGTATAATGGCGGCTACGCCGTATTGAAAAGCAGTGCAAATGGCCGAGGTGGCACGCAACACGTCGATAACCACAACGGTTTCAAATTCATCCTTGAAATAAGCATATTCTCCAGGAGTGAAGCACACCTCAACGCGCTTGCGGGAATCATTCATGGGGCAAAGTTAACGAAAACACAGGAAATACTTAAGAAGGGTTATTTTTGCAGTAAATTTCTCCTATGTACAGCAACGAGTTTCAGTCCATCATAGAATTCCGCAGGTCGAATCGAAAATTTGACCCAGCGGTTGAAGTCCCCGATGAAGTCATGCAGCGATGTTTGGAACGTACCACGCTTTCACCCAACAGCAGCAACATGCAGCTTTGGGAGTTTCATTGGATTCATGACCCAAAATTATTGGAAGAATTTGTGCCATTGTGCTTAGGTCAAAGCGCGGCTAAAACGGCTAAAGAACTCGTAGTTTTCGTGACGAGAAGGGATTTATATAAAAAGAGAGCACGTTGGAATAAGGCTCAAATTTTGTCCCATATCGGTGAACGCGAACCCAATGCCTTTGAAAAAAATGGTTTGGCTTATTATGGTAAGGTAATGCCTTTGCTCTACGGTCGCGATGTTTTGGGCCTCCATACCTTGGTGCGTAGGTCTGTATGTTTTTTTGGTGGTTTATTTAAACCGTTCATGCGCTTTGGCGGTCGAACAGATCAACGCATCATGGTGCACAAATCGTGTGCATTAGCCGCTCAAACATTCATGCTATCGATCGCAGCGGAAGGATTTCACAGCTGTCCGATGGAGGGATTCGA
>JBJTXE010000226.1:0-7297 GCA_046082075.1 Bacteroidota bacterium | reverse complement strand
ATGCTTATAGAAGACTTTCAGATTGAAGACTACGAATCACACCCAACTCACACCAACGCACCTGCTTCAGGAACGCTAACGCTCAGTAATTCGTGCGGAGGATCCCAAGTGTTTAATGCCCCTTTCGGTAGTTCCTCGAATTTTTCACTCACGGGAACCGCCAATGGAAACAGCTGTGTTGTTACCGCAACTTTTTCAGCCAATGGGAACTGCTCCGCCACCCTAACCTATCCTACACCTCCAGCATGTAATTGCAATGCTTTAATGGGCACTTTTACCACCACCTTGCAGGGACTGCCTACGATAAATACCCTTTGCTACGGGGACTCTTTCAGCATTACCACCAACAACGACTTCAGCGTTCCTGCAGAGATTCCCGGAGCTAACACGCCTGGTTCACCCAATTACGACCCTAATGCACCTACCTATGACCCTGGACTCATTTGGTTGATTTATTCGTGTCCGCCAACGGTTTCTTTAAATCCGTTAATGGCGCAGGCCACAGGACTCGATATTCCAGATGACCCTTGCCTAGTTGGAATTGCCTCGAATTCGGGAAATTTAAACGACTTGAACGATTTGAGCACCATTAATTCGTTCCCTGCAGGTACCTTCACGAACAACGTGGTATATTATGTGCCGCTCACGATGTACAGCGTTCAGGACGGTATTTACAGCTATATTATTGTACCGAACCTACAATGCTTCGATATGGGTGATCCTATTGCCGTTCAATACCTTCCGGATGTAACAGCGAATTTTACGTCGAACTGCGCTAACGGTACTGCAACTGCCACCGTAACAGGGGGATCTCCTGCAGTGAATGGAACTTCCTTTACTGCATCAAACTTGCTCCCTGCAACCGCTGGTTTTGCCGTAAATACAGCCTTGAATAATGGGAATATCGTGGTCAACAATTTAAGTAGTTCTGGACCATATTCCTTCGATCTAACCGACGACGCTGGTTGTACCTACGCAATTACAGGAAATTATACCGGGCCGGACCCTGTAACTCTTTCTTATCCAGACACCCTTTATTGTTTATCTGATCCCAATCCAGTAGCAACCATAACAGGTTTGAACGGGGGAACGATTAGTGCTGGAATTGGAATTGCCGTGAATCCGAGTACCGGAGAAGTAGATTTAAGCAATTCGTCCCCCGGAAGTTATTTAATTACGTACACATCACCTGCTGCAGTTTGTCCAGGAGTGGATAATTTTTTAATTACGATTGCCCAAAGTCCCACCGTTGATGCAGGTAATGACAAAGTGGTTTGTTTTGGAAATGCCATTCAATTGAATGCAACAGGGGGTAATTCCTACGTTTGGAATGTACCTGTTGCCAACGGAATGTCATATATGCCTCCTGTGGGTACAACCGAACTCATTGTTACCGGAACGAATGGGAGCGGATGCAGCGCAACCGACACTATATTGATTGAGGCCCTTGAAGATTGCACGGGGGAAGAAGTAGTTTATTGGGTTCCCAACACCTTTACACCGGATGGAGACCAACACAATCAATCGTTCAAACCTGTATTTTTCTCGGGGTATGACCCTTATGAGTTTGCCATGTATATTTTCGATCGTTGGGGCGAACTGGTGTATGAAACGCGCAATGTGAAAATCGGTTGGGACGGTTCAACGGGTCGCAGTGGAAAGAAAGCTCCGGATGGCGTTTACACGTGGAAAATTGTATTTAAAGCGCTGAACAACGACGAGATGATCCAAGAAGTGGGCCACGTAACTTTGCTTCGTTAATGCTCCTTTAGTTTTTCTTTGAAAACTTTGCGAAACTTTTCGACCTTCGGTTTAACCACATATTGGCAATACTGATTTTGAGGATTTAAATTAAAGTAATCGTGATGGTATTGTTCCGCACGGTAAAAATTATTGATTTCCTTTAGTTCGGTTACAATAGGCTTATCCCACACCTTTTCTTTCGTTAACTTCTCGATATACTTTTCGGTAGTGGATTTTTGTGCTTCGGTATGATAAAAAACAACGCTTCTATATTGCGTCCCTACGTCATTACCTTGCCGATTCAATTGCGTGGGATCGTGGATCCACCAGAACAATTCCAATAAGGCATCAAACGAAATTTTTTGTGGGTCAAACACAATACGCGCTACCTCGGCGTGCCCGGTAGTCCCTGAACAAACTTGTTCATAGGTTGGGTTTACCACCTTTCCACCTGCATAACCAGGATATACATCAATCACCCCCTCCAGTTCTTTGAAACAAGTTTCAACACACCAAAAACAACCAGCACCAAACGTAGCCTCCTCTGTTTTTGCTGAATCTTCTGCTACAAAATCTAAGGCAACTGAATTCAAACAATACCTCAAACCTGTCGGCTTTGGTCCGTCCTCAAAGACATGACCAAGATGGGCGTCGCATTTCGCACAACGGATCTCAACACGTTCCATTCCGTGCGAAAGGTCTTTAACCTCTTTTACTGCGCCGGAGGAAATCACATCGTAAAAGCTCGGCCAACCTGAACCGGATTCATATTTTGTGGAACTGGAAAACAAAGGGGCATCGCAACCGATGCAACAATAGCTTCCTTTTTCTTTATGATACACGTATTTTCCGGTGAACGGTCGTTCTGTGCCTCCATCTTGTATCACTTGGCATACGTTTTTTGGCAACATTTTATCTCCATAAGGGACAAGATCCGAAGTAGAATTCATGGGTACATCGTTTTGAGAATAAGTACAACTGGAAAGAAAACACCAAACTGCAAAACAGGAAACGCTTCTAGTTTTTTGCCAAATATTTTTTAACGGTAAAATGACCTGCATAGATTAACGGTGTTAAAGATAAGCCAATCAACAACTTGAGGAGGTAGTTTGTTGGGGCAATGCTTAAAAAATCTTGAAATGACATGGACCCTGGAAGAACAAAGCCGATGAATAACACAATATATGAGTCGATTAATTGAGAAATCACGGTGCTACCTGTGCTTCGTAACCAAATAAATCGATCACCTGTTTTAGACTTTATCCACTTGAACAGCGAGGCATCCAAGAGCTGCGAAAAAAGAAAGGCAGCAATGCTGCCAACAATGACCATTTGCGCTTGGCCAAATACTAAATTATACGAGCGGTTATCGGCTAATTGGCTATTCGGAATTTCCAATGCTGGTATTTTCAAGGAGACACCTACAATGACAAAACAATAGAGAATCAAACCTGCGGTAATCCATGAAAGCTTTCGGACAGTTTTAGCACCATAAAACTCATTCAATAAATCGGTCAATAAAAAAACTACGGGCCAAGGAAGGATACCAATCACGGTTACTAAGGGACCAATTTTGTGTCCGTACAGGCTGAAGGAAATAGGTACAGAAATCAACTTATTGCTAATTAATTCAGCCGTTACGGCATTGGTAATGAACAAGCCTGCAAGGACAACAAAAAGCCATGTTTTACGATCGAAAGTATAGGTCATTATTCTTTTTTCTTTTGGTTGCTGATTCCGTAATCCAATCTTTTCGTTTTTACGTACCTGGAAATGTAGTACTTACTTGTTTTAAAATTATTAATAACCACACCCTTACTGGTCGAAGAATGGATAAAATTAATGGCATCAGGCGTAACCTCTACTACCATACCCACATGACCGACCCCTCCAGAGTTACCACTGGCCCTAAAAAACATCAAATCTCCTGGTCGAATTTCAGCTAAAGTAACGGTTTCACCAAGCTCGGCAAGACTGTAACTGGTGCGAACCAACGAAAATCCGAATGAACCGAAAATATAATTGATGAATCCCGAGCAATCAAAACCGGTTGGTGTTGTCCCACCCCAATGATAAGGTGTGCCTATCAGGGTTTTCGCTAGGGCTATGATGGAACCTACTTTTTCATTTGGAATAGGAACGGCTGAGGTATCAGCAACTGCTTTATTCACTGAATCCTGATGAACTTGACCGTAACCTACCAACGATAGGGTCATCCAACCTAGAAAAAACAAGAATCTACAGCGCACCCACGAAATTATAACTATTTTTGGACAAGTTAGTTAATCGAAAAATGACAAAATCCGAAGTAGCGCAACTCACGAAACTTTATTACTCCATTGGTGAAGTTGGTGAAATGTTTCAGGTAAACACCTCCCTGCTTCGTTTTTGGGAAAAAGAATTCAAATTCGACATTGCCAAAAAAAATCGTAAAGGGAATCGATTATACTCCGTCAAGGAAATCGAGAAAATTCGACAAATCTATCAATGGGTCAAAATTGAAGGCTATACGCTCGAAGGAGCTAAACAGCAACTTGAATCTTCCACTAAAAAAAGTGCAGTCGTATCCAACACAATTAATGAACAAGCACTCATCGAACACTTGGAAAGCATTAAACAGCGCCTTATTGCTTTGAAAATTTCGTAAAAGGAATAAATCGAGGTACTTTGGCTTGGTACTTCTGATATTCAGCATATTTCTCCGCAGAAATCGCCTCAGAAAAATCTGAACTTCCCTTGAAAAGGATTACGAGCAATACACATCCCGCCATCGACCAATTAATCCATTCGCCAGTTGCAATTACAGAAAACCCATAAAACACAATCCACACGGACTGCTCCATAGCATAATTCGGGTGCCGAACCATGGACCATAATCCTGTTCTAACAAAACCATGAGAATATTCCT
This sequence comes from Bacteroidota bacterium, assembly GCA_046082075.1. Lineage (GTDB taxonomy): Bacteria > Bacteroidota > Bacteroidia > Flavobacteriales_D > Crocinitomicaceae > UBA952. Next base: position 2,646 of record JBJTXE010000226.1, on the reverse strand, counting down.
CCAAAGGTAACCCTTCCCTGATGCGACGATGCTTTTCCTGTTGAAATTCCCATTGTTGTTGGTCTGCTATATACTCTAGAACCACACAACCAACAAAAAGCACTGCCAATACATAATCCCATACGGTTATTGGTGTGTTATTGGTGGCCGTTAATATTGGAATAGTAAAAAGAAAAATTAAGGTATTTTGATATCCGCTAATGAAAAATAAATTGAAAGCCGCCCACACCCATCGGTTGGTAAAACCCGGTCTCTTGCGAAGAATTTCCCAACGATAATCCTCTTCACCTGCCCAAAATCGCCAAGTGTAGGCACCCCGTCGCGCAAAATTGTACGTGAGTCGTACCCCCCAAATCGTAGCGAGAATCGCCATAAGAACCATTCGGTCAGGTAAACCAGCCACTGCGGCCATGTGCCAAACATAATAGATGGGAACAATGCTCCAAAGCTTATCCACTTGCGAATTATTCCGTGTTACTTCCCCAACGACAAAACAATAAGCTATCACTCCTCCTACGATCCAGACCATGTGGTCATAAAGGATTGTTTGTTGTAAATCGTTCAAGGGCGTACCGAAATAAAAAGAAATGATGGGTAAGCAGACAACCGTAAAAATCAAGAGTAAAATCGTAACTAACATCGTAATTAATTTAAGTTAATGTGTAACCTGCCTTTTCGGCACTGAAAGGATAAAAACTTCCATTTGCAACGGCCAAGATAGCATTATCTTCGTTCCGCAGCGTAGCTTTCATGAAAATAACCCCTTTGCCTTTTCGCACAACTTCGGATACGGTTTCAAGTTTTGTTCCCAATAGGCCCGGTTTCAAGAAATTTACATTCATCTCAATGGTCGAAACAACTTTCCATTCATCGGCCACGAGCGTCATGGCTCCAGCCCCCATCGTTGCATCAAGGATGGTCGTAACTACACCACCATGTAAAAATCCAGGAGTAGCGAGATGAGCACCTTCGACGAGCAAAGCATAGCTCACCCTTCCGGGCTCAATCCACGAAAACTGCAAACCAAGGAGTTTGGTGAAAGCATTTTTATCCAAGTATTGTTGAACTAAGCGTTCTGCGGCACCGGTTCGATCCATGGAAAAATAGCGTTTGAAAGGGTTCGATGCACGGTGGCATAATTCACGGTGTCTACCCAACAATTGATGTTTAATTTACCCGATTGCCCCTCAAATTCGGTAAAATAATAAGCGGGTGAAGGATCTTTTAATACCAACGGATTCCCCTCAATCTCTTGTTTAATCCGAGAGATTAACTCCATGGAATTGCCATGATAAGGAACCGGAACCATCAGGTCGACACGTCGGCGACCTTCCCGCGTAAAATTCGTGATAACACCGTTAATCAAAGGGCCGTTTGGCAGCACAACCGTTTTGTTGTCAACGGTTTTTACGTACGTATTAAACATTTGGATTTCAACCACCTCACCCGTCACCGTAAGGGCTTGAATAGTATCATACAGCTTAAAGGGTTTAACCACTAAAATAAGGACTCCCCCGGCAAAATTGCTCAGTATTCCCCCGAAGGCCACACCAAAAGCAATACCCACAGCACCGAGGATCGTTACAAAAGATGTCATGGCCACCCCTAACTGTGAGATAGCCAAAAATACCGTAATAACCTTGGAGATTACCGAGGTAAAATTGGCCAAAAATGTAACCAATCCCTCTTCAGCATCGCGTCGTTTCAACAGCGCGGCAACGGCCAATGAAATTCTTTTTGCAAGCCAAAAACCAAAAAGCAAAATGGCAATGCTCAACACAATGTTCAAGGCCAAATGCGAAATCCAAGCGAACACTTGATCTTGTTGAACGTTTAGGGTTTTAAGGAGGTCTTTCATAAAGATTCTTGAATGCACAAAATTAGTACTTTTTGCAGATGGCCGCAGTAAAAACTCTTTCGGACGACTCAATATTACCGAATAATCTTAAAATTTGGCGACATTACTATGGATTGGAGGATTCCGACAACTACTTTCGATATTTCGCCCACTTGAAGGATTTGCGTCAAGGCGAGGTGCATCTTTTTGGAAAAAACTATCCAACCCCTCGATTAGAGGCATTTTACGGTGAATCAGGGTTGAGTTATTCGTATACTCATCAGCGGTTTAACGCCTTGCCTTTTTGCAAGGTTCTACTCGACATCAAAGCTGCGGTTGAATTCACCACAAACTATAACTATAATGCAGTTCTCATCAATTATTACAGGGATGGCAATGACTCAAACGGTTGGCATGCCGATAACGAACCTGAATTGGGTGATGACCCGGTTGTTGCTTCGTTGAGTTTCGGCGTAAGCAGAAGATTTTACCTGAAGTCAAATGAAACGAATGAAACATTGAAGCTGATGTTGGAACACGGCGATTTGTTGTTCATGGGGAAAGGAATACAAACCGAATGGAAACACTGTGTGCCCAAAAGTCCAAAAGTCCTTGAAGGGAGAATTAACCTAACCTTCCGTAACATTATCCAGCGCTAATTATTCCTTCTTAATCCATTGCATCAGCAACTTCCATGAATTACGGTGATCGTAGGATAGAATCCCATTCTTAAAAATACGACCTGCAAACACGACCAGGAAAATACCGATTACGATTTGTAAGAGTAATGCAAGCAACAGGGAAAAATA
>JBJTXE010000225.1:0-2365 GCA_046082075.1 Bacteroidota bacterium | reverse complement strand
CATCATCCTTTTCTTCTCCTGTTTCCGGCACGTGTTCAATGCTCGAGAAACTGTATTCCATTTTGTTGCGGTAAAAGTAGGTGGAAGGCGACGCAATGTACTCATCAAACTTCTCGTGAATTTTTCGGTCTCCGCTTATTTTTGCAAAGGTGCTTAAGGTGGATTCGGTTTTAACGGTTCGCTGAAGCTCTTCGGGAACGAACAGGTATGGAGCGCCTGATATTTCTTGAAAATCGGACTTCACTTCGCAGGCAGCTCTTTGGACAACTTCCACCAACTTTGCCTCGGCATGTTGTTTCCTTTTGACGTCTATTTTGGCTTTAACCACTTGTCCAGGGAAGGCATTGTCGACAAAGAGAATGAAATGGGACCCCTCAATGGGTATTTTAGCGATTCCTCTTCCCCCGAAGGCATAGCTATCAATGCTTAGCTCAACAATTTCTCCTCGGTGAAACATGCTTAAATCATTCCGCGGATTACACCCTTGTCCGATGCTTGGATGAATCCAAGGATTTCGTCGCGGAGCTTGGATGCGGGAACTGTTTCGAGGGTGGATTGAATACCTTTTGTCATGTTACTGTTTTGCACGTACAAGCAGCGGTAAATATCCTCTATTTGCCGAACGTCCTCATCGCTAAAACCTCTTCGTCGCAATCCCACGGAATTAACCCCTGCAAAGGTAAGAGGCTCTCGAGCTGCTTTAATGTACGGAGGAACATCTTTTCGAACCAGCGAGGCCCCGCCAATAAAAGCGTGTTTACCGATGTGCACGAATTGCTGGGCAGCAACCTTTCCTTCGAGTATGGCATGGTCATCTATGGTGACATGGCCGGAAAGTCCGGTGTAACTGGCGAGTATTACATGGTTTCCGATTTGACAATCGTGGGCAATGTGAACATAGGTCATCAGCAAACAATGCGAACCAATGGAGGTTTTCCATTGGTCTTTCGTGCCTCGATGGATGGTAACGCATTCTCGAATTTTGGTATAGTCGCCGATTTCAACAGTCGTGTATTCGCCGTCAAACTTCAAATCTTGGGGGATAACACCAATTACGGCACCCGGGAATATTTCACAATATTTTCCGATGCGCGTTCCCGGATACAAGTGAACGTTGCTGTGGATAATAGTGCCTTCTCCAATGACCACGTCCTCATGAATCACGGCGAAAGGAGCTACCTGAATTTGTTCAGCCAAGCTTGCTTTCGGGTCGATGCTAGCGAAGGGAGATATCATGCTTGTTTATCTTTAACAACTTGCGCTAACATTTCGGCCTCCATGACGGGCTTACCGTTAACATAAGCTACGCCCGACATTTCGACTAAACCACGTCGTATAGGGGACATCAGTTGCAATTCAAAAACTATGGTATCACCGGGAACAATTTTCGATTTGAATTTCACCTTGTCAATTTTCATGAAATAGGTGGTATATAAATGAGGATCCTCAACCTTGCTTAAGGCAAAAATTCCTCCTACTTGCGCCATGGCCTCAATTTGCAATACTCCAGGAAAAACCGGATTTCCAGGAAAATGTCCCGTGAAAATCGGTTCGTTCATGGTAATGTTTTTAACACCAACAATCGATTCTTCCGAAATGCTCAGTATTTTATCGACCAACAAAAACGGATAGCGATGCGGAAGCATGTTTTCTATGTCCTGAATGGTATAGAGCGGATCTTGGGTCAAATCGAAAAAGCGGCCTTTATTTTGCTGCTTTTTAATTTGGTTTTTTAGGATTTTAGCAAACGCAACATTGCCAAAATGCCCGGGTCTTGCTGCTAAAATATGGGCTTTAACGGGACGGCCTATCAAGGCTAAATCCCCCACGATATCCAACAGTTTATGCCTTGCAGGTTCATTTTCAAATTGCAACTTAGTGCTGTTCAGGACCCCGATACCTTCGATGTTGATGTCCAGACTTTCTTTTCCTAAAAGTTGGGCTAAACGATCCAACTCTTCCTTGGAAATATCGGTTCGATCCACAAGCACGATTGCATTGTCCAAATCTCCGCCCTTGATTAAATTGTTCTTTGCTAAAAATTCCAATTCACGCAAAAAACAAAAAGTCCTGCAGGGTGCTATTTGTTGGTTGAACTCGCCCAAATGGTACATGCTAGCATGCTGCGTTCCAAGTACGGGTGACTTGTAGTCCACCATAACCGTAATGCGATAAACAGGGTTTGGAACAGCTAAAAATTCAATGTTTTTTTCCAAGTCCTCCCAAGGAATGATTTCGTCAAGCTCTAAATAGATGCGTTCGGCTTCTTGCTCAATCTTTCCTATCCGCTCTATGGCATGAACATAGGGAAGCGAACTGCCATCCATGATCGGTATTTCTGGACCATTGATTTTTATTAAAGCGT
>JBJTXE010000224.1:0-2137 GCA_046082075.1 Bacteroidota bacterium | reverse complement strand
CCAACGACCCAAGCGAACTTTTAGAACAACCCAAGCTGGGAAGAAAACTTCCCGAAGTCCTGGACATCGAAGAGATCGATGCCTTGATTTCGGCGGTGGATGTTAGCAAGGCAGAAGGTCACCGCAACAGAGCAATACTGGAAACGCTTTACAGTTGCGGTATTCGTGTAAGCGAACTGGTTAACTTGAAACTCTCCGATTTATTTTTTGAAGAAGGCTTTATTCGCGTCATTGGAAAAGGGAACAAAGAAAGGCTGGTGCCCGTCAGCGAGAAAGTAGAAAAAGAACTGTCTTTTTACTTAGACCATCAGCGCAAGCAGATGAACATACTCAAAGGAGATGAGAACATTGTGTTTTTGAACCGTCGCGGACAACGGTTAACTCGGGTCATGATCTTTACCATCATTCGACAATTAGCACAAGCGATTGGACTCAAGAAAAGTATTTCTCCGCATACCTTTCGACATTCCTTCGCGACCCACTTGCTTGAAGGAGGCGCCAACTTACGTGCCATCCAAGAAATGTTGGGACGCGAATCCATCACGACAACGGAAATTTATACCCACATGGACCAACGCTTTTTACGCGATGCCATCCTCACCTACCATCCTCGAAACCATCAATAGGCAAGAAGTTCTTGAATGGCGATTTCAAACCGTTTGATCGGTAGGAATTGTTCTTCCAGAATAGCGGAAAAAGGAACCGGCGTGTCCAACGACCCTACCCTTTTCACTGGAGCATCAAGGTATTCAAAGCAATGTTCGTTAATGAGCGCTGCAATTTCTCCACCAATGCCCCCAAAAAGAGAATCTTCATGAAGTATTAGCGCTTTTCCTGTTTTTTTAACGGAGGCAAAAACCGTTGGTGTATCCAATGGTAAGAGAGTTCTAAGGTCGATAATTTCCAGGTCGAGCGACAACCTTTCCTTGAGTTCTGTAGCCCAATGAACGCCGGCACCGTAGGTAATTACGCTTGCCGAATCTCCCGAGGATACAACGGCTGCCTTTCCGATTTCCAATTGATAATAAGCAGAAGGAACATCGCCTTTAACACTACGATAAAGGGCTTTATGCTCGAAAAACAACACGGGATTAGGATCCTCAATAGCTGCGTTGAGCAATCCTTTTGCATCGTAAGGATTCGATGGGTAAACCACTTTGAGTCCGGGTGTGTGGGTAAACCATGCTTCATTGCTTTGCGAATGAAAAGGTCCAGCCGCGGTCCCTGCCCCAGTTGGCATACGAACTACCACGTCGGCATTTTGCCCCCAGCGCCAGTGCAACTTGGCTAAATTATTCACAATTTGATTAAAGCCGCAGGTGACGAAATCGGCAAATTGCATTTCTACCATGGCCTTCATACCTGAAATCGACAGCCCCAAAGCAGCGCCTACAATCGCCGACTCGCACAGGGGGGTATTGCGAACTCTGTCCTTGCCAAACTTTTCAACGAATCCTTCGGTAACTTTAAATGCTCCACCGTACTCGGCAATATCCTGTCCCATCAGTACCAAGTTCGAATGTCGCTCCATGCTTTGTGCCAAGGCATCTTGAATGGCATCGATGAACCGCATTTCTCTCAATGGGCCAGTAGGTGGCACCAAGGGTTGATTGTGCTCTGCGTACAGATCGGCAAATTCCCTTTCCATGTCAGCAGAGATAGCAGGTTCAGCGTTTGCTGCATCGAACGAAGTTTGAATCAAGGTTTTAAAATCCTCTTTAATTTCAGCAACATCTTGGTCGGAAATAATTCCTTCTTTCAATAAAAACAACTCATAATTTTGGACTGGATCCTTCAACGCCCATTTTTCTTGCAGTCCTTCCGGATAGTATTTCGTTCCCGAAGCTTCCTCATGTCCGCGCATGCGGAAGGACATTAACTCCACAAGATAGGGTTTAGGGTTCAACCGAATTTCCTCAGCGATGGTTCGTACTGTACGAATGACGTCCAAAATATTGTTGCCATCCACCTGTACCGCTTTCATGCCATAACCTATGCCTTTGTCAATAAATTGTTCGCATCGAAACTGTTCATTAGATGGAGTAGATAAGCCCCAAGCATTGTTCTCGATGCAAAAAATCACGGGAAGGTCCCAAACTGCGGCCACATTCAATGCTTCATGAAAATCACCTTCCGA
>JBJTXE010000223.1:0-4306 GCA_046082075.1 Bacteroidota bacterium | reverse complement strand
CTTACAACTAACTCCCAAGGACTGGGTTTCTCCGTACTATCGCGATGACAGCATTTTATTGGGAATTGGGGTCACTCCCGAAGACCTTTTTCTGCAGGTTTTGGCCAAAAAAAACGATCCTTTTTCCGGAGGTAGAACCTACTATTCGCACCCTTCACTGAACGATAGCGATAAACCAAAAATCATTCATCAGTCCTCCGCCACAGGCATGCAAGCCATTCCAACTACGGGAATCGCGCTAGGGTTGCAGTATAAAGAGAAAATGCAATTGCTCAAGGAAGACGAGCAGGAAGCGGTGGTCGTTTGCTCTTTAGGCGACGCCTCCTGCACCGAAGGGGAAGTTTCTGAAGCCATGCAAATGGCCGTTTTGAAAAAATTACCCATCCTGTATTTTGTACAAGACAACGGTTGGGATATTTCCGCCAATGCCGCAGAAACACGCGCCCAAAACATTGCGGAATTTGCGGCAGGATTCAAAGGTATGGGAATTGTATCCGTGGACGGTTCTGATTTTGAAGCCTGTTACGAAGCCTTGCAAAAAATCATCAAAACGATGCGAAAAGAACGCAGGCCTTTTGTGTTGCATGCAACGGTTCCTTTATTAAACCATCATACTTCCGGCGTGCGCAAGGAGTGGTACCGCGATGATTTGGAAATAGCTGCGAAAAGCGATCCTTTTCCGAAATTGAAAAACGCTTGCATCCTTGCGAATGTTTTGCACTCAACCCTGGATCAAATCGAACGTGATTCATTGCAATTGGTGCAAGAATCGTACGAGCGCGCCTCGACCTCACCCGATCCTGACCCTCTTAGCGTAAGTGACTTTATTTTTGCGCCAACCCCTATTGTACAAGAAGAAGGTAATCGAATCCCCAAAGGAAAAAAGAAAACGGTCATGGTGGATTCCGCCTTGTTCGCCGTTCGGGAAATCATGCAACAGCACCCCGAAGCGTTGTTGTACGGCCAGGATGTTGGTCGACGGCTCGGTGGGGTATTTCGCGAAGCGGCTACCCTCGCAGAAACCTTCGGAGATCACCGGGTATTTAATACGCCCATTCAAGAAGCTTTTATTATTGGATCCACGGTCGGAATGTCGGCGGTAGGGCTCAAGCCCATCGTTGAGGTACAGTTTGCTGATTACATATGGCCTGGATTGAACCAGCTTTTTACCGAGGTTTCACGCAGTTTTTATCTATCCAACGGAAAATGGCCGGTCAGTGCCGTGATACGGGTACCCATTGGTGCATACGGTTCCGGAGGGCCTTACCATTCCTCGAGCGTTGAATCGGTATTGGTGAATATTCGAGGGATTAAAGTCGTTTACCCCTCGAACGGCGCCGACTTAAAAGGTCTTTTGAAAGCAGCTTTTTACGATCCTAATCCCGTAGTAATTCTGGAACATAAAGGCTTGTATTGGTCTAAAATTCCAGGCACCGAAGAGGCGATGTCTGTGGAACCGGACGAAAATTACCGCGTTCCATTAGGTCTTGCTCGCAGCGTTATACAAGCAGAGGCCTCCCAAGTTGAGCAAGGGACCACCCTCGGCGTTGTTGCCTACGGAAGAGGGGTGTATTGGGCCTTGGAGGCGGCAAAGTCGTTCGACCAGCGCATCGAAATTCTCGACTTGCGTTCCTTGAATCCGTTAGACGAAAATTCGATGGTAGAACTTGCTAAGCGCCATGGGAAAATACTCGTGGTTACTGAAGAATCTAAAGAATGCTCCTTCGGATTAAGCTTATTAGGCCGAATACAACAGCATGCCTTTGAATTTCTCGATGCTCCAGTAGCCTTGGTTGGATCGTTTGATACCCCCGCGATCCCATTGAACTCTTCCCTTGAGGAGGCGATTCTACCCAATGCCGAAAAGGTTCGAGCAGCCATGGAAAACTTAATATCTTATTGAAATGGAATTTAAAGAAATCATCCACCAAGTAGAAAGGTTTCATAATGCTTTTGGAATTGAAAACCACACTTCCCCAACCTTATTGGACGAGGATGGATCTACCCTGCGTTATAACTTGATGAAAGAAGAAAACGAAGAATACCTGGAAGCAGCGAAAAAAGGCGACTTAGTGGAAATCGCCGATGCCTTGGGGGACCAGTTGTACATCCTTTGTGGAACCCTTTTGCGTCACGGCTTGCAGGATAAGATTGAAGCGATTTTTTCCGAGATTCAACGCTCTAACATGAGTAAATTAGATGCTAACGGCAAGCCAATTTACCGTGAAGATGGCAAAGTGCTTAAGTCCGAATTGTACTTTCGCCCAAACATAGGACAGTTTTTACCTTAAGGAAGTTATTCACGTTGAGCTATGGAATAATTTTATCCATACCAACAGAAGGACCTTAGAGAAAAAGTATCTTCGTCCACCATGTTGGATTTTTCACTTTTTCTTGTGCCTGTAGATCCGGAGGAATTCCTTGAAACCCCTCTTGGTGCAAGCGTTTGTTTTAATGCAACTTCTACCGAAGAGGTTGAACGCAATTCCCTGTGCATCGTTCATGTGAAGGAATACCGCAATCATACCAACGCCGTTATTGGTGCCTTGGACTTTCGAAAGGAATTGTATGCACTGTATCCTCATCAAAATTGGAAGTCAAAGCTCTACGACTTAGGAGATTTGAATCCGGGGGAAAGGGTCGAAGACACCTATTTTGCCTTGCAAACGCTGGTAACTGAATTGGTGAAAATCAACTGCATTCCCATGGTTGTTGGAGGCAGCATGGATTTAATGCACCCTTTGTCGGTAGGTTATGAAATCACCGAACGGCTCATTAATTTGTGCGCGGTAGACGAACGTTTGAATCTCGGCCAGCCAGAAGATCCAATTTCGAGCAAGGGTTATCTCAGTTCTTTGTTACTAAGAAGGCCGTGTTATTTGTTCAACCATGCCACCGTAGGCGTGCAACCCAACCGCAATGCGCCGCAGGAAATGGTGCTCTACGATAAGCTGTTTTTTGACGTATGCAAATTAGGCGCTTTTACCAGCGATTTTCGCTTGGCGGAACCCCATATTCGCAACGCAGATATCATTGGAATGAACCTGGATGCCGTCAAAGCCTCCGAACGGCAAATAAAAGAAGGAAATCCCAACGGATTTACCTTGGAACAATTTTGCCGAATTGCGAAATACGCCGGAATATCGGATAAGCTTTCATGCTTTGGGGTATTTAATCCTTGCACTGCAAATTCCTACGATGCTGCATTGGTAGCGCATACCCTCTGGTACTTCATGGAGGGCATAGAGGAACGCAAAGGCGATTTTCCCGTAGGAAGCAAGAAGGATTACCTCCGATTCACGGTGGTTATGGAGAATGAATTTAAGGAATTGGTCTTTTATAAAAGCAACAAGACAGATCGATGGTGGATGGAGGTTCCCTATCCCTCCAGCGAATCAACAAAGTTTGAGCGCCATCACCTCGTACCATGCGATAAATTGGATTATGATAACGCCATGAACAATGAACTTCCGGATTTGTGGTGGAGAACCTACCAGAAACTTGGATAAAGTACAAATTTTAGGATTTTTTTTGATTTTCATTTTTTTGCTTAACTTAGCAAGCATTTTTAGATCAAGTTTTGTCCTAGAATGTGTAAAATTAATTTGCAAGTTAATTAGTATGAAATTAAGAATCAGCCTATTAGGACTTTCTTTCGCTGCTGTGGTGGGTTCGTCACTTGCGCAGCAAGACAAGCTTCTTACGCACTTCATGTACGATAAAATGTCGGTGAATCCCGGTGAAACGGGGATCGACGAGGGCATTTGTGCAACAAGCATCTACCGCAACCAGTGGGACAAGGTAAACGGCGCGCCAAATTCTGCCGTTTTAAACATTGCTGCCAATATGAACCGCTTTTTTCCTGGAGGAGTTGGTTTGAGTTTTTATCACGATGCGATTGGTTTTTCACGTCAGAACAATTTACTCTTAAATTATTCCTACCCTATTTCATTGGGCAACGTTGGTACTTTGGGAGCAGGTATTGGTGCAGGAATCATCTCGTATTCCATGAATCCTAATTGGATTCCGCCTCAAACCATGAACGACCCTTCCTTGCCAGGAACAGACTTCAGTGCCATGAGCCTTGATTTGAATTTTGGTTTATTTTTGAAAGGAAATAACTACTACGCGGGAGTTTCTTCTACCCATTTGAGTGAGTCGGAACTGTTAGGTGCTTCTACTGGAATTGGTACGGTTGGCTACAATACCGCGCGTCACTACTATTTAATGGGAGGATATAAGATGAAAAACATAGGGCCAGGTAACCTTGATTTCAATTTAATGGCGAGAACTGATTTGGTGAAAT
>JBJTXE010000222.1:0-5615 GCA_046082075.1 Bacteroidota bacterium | reverse complement strand
GTGTGTTGGCAAAGTTGTTCGGACTGTCCTGCTAACATCGATGAATTAAGCGAGAACGGAATCATTATAGCTCCAAACCCGGCATCAACGGTCTTGAATGTTTCTGCTAAATCAGAAATTCAAAGCGTTGCATTGTATGATTTAAATGGTCGTTTAGTACAATCTGTTGTAGTTAATGGAGTTTCTACTTCACTTAACGTGACAGGAATGAATGGCGGATTATACTTGGTATCTGTTGCGACTAACACAGGAGTATATACGAAACGAGTAATCGTAAAATAATCAGATTGAATCAGTTTTTAAAAGGGGCTTCGGCCCCTTTTTTCATTTGCTTTCCTACCTTTGCAGCATGGACTTCGACACCGAATTGCGCTTTCAAAAGTTGATAGATTTTTTGAAACCAACCTTTGAAATGGACCTGGATCTCACCGCCTTGATTTATCTGGTGGGCTTGAACGAAGCAGGATTTGGCTATAGAAATTATGCTAAACAAGAAAAAATGGACCTCATGCATGTGGCTATTTGCACCTTGCTCTCCCCTGCAGGGTACTACGAGTTTTCACACCGTGACGAACAGAATTGGCCGCATTTTAACCTCCTTCAGCCTCTGCCTTCCTTAGAAGAAAAAGAGCAAAAGCACCTGCTCAAAGAAGCAATTATCGATTATTTTTTGGAGAAGGAATACGTTACCGCCGAAATGCTGATTACCTCGGTTTAGGTCCAATGTATTTTATGATGGGATTGGTTCCGGTAAAGCAGGTTCGTTCTATGGAAATGCTTAGTGTGTCTATCTTTCCATTTCTCGCAATATTTTCCTTACTGCATAGCGCTCCGATGCTTACATAATCCAACGAGCAACGCAAAAACCATTCTTCGGGAGTTAAATAATCATGCAGCGGTTTTTCGTTTGCGCCTTGGATTGTTGGAAGCGGGTATTTAAGCATAAGGTCCTCTAAAGAACATGTTTTGTCGATATCAATAAGGGTAAATTCTTGAGTTACATCCAGGCGCCCTTTCCAGTATCCAAATTCATCGGTGCGAATGATTTTTTTCTTTCCACCTACGGTTACTTGAAATGAGTGATTTGAAAACGCTTCATATTTCCCTTTTTCCTCCTCTGAGTTGGGTAATTTTCCGCCGCAATAAGGCCAATGATTTACTACATGAATAACCGTTATTGGTTGGCAAGAGGTAAAAACAAAGGCCGTTGCTATGGAAAGTATTTTCAGGACAAATGATTTCATAAACGCATTTTACATTAGATATTTGCGAATTATATCCCAATTAGCCCTTTGGCGAGGTTGCGTGCTTCCATATCTGTGGCAACGTAATCTTCCAAATTCGGACTTGAAATTAGCGCTGTCTTCTCCATCACGGATTCATTGGTTCGAGCAATGTCTAAGAAGGATATACGTTCCTCAAGAAAGGCTTGTACCGAAACTTCGTTGGCTGCATTCAGTGCACAGGCAATGTTCCCACCTAATTCCATCGCTTGGTACGCCAATTCGAGGTTTTTAAACGTTTTAACGTCCGCTTGCTCAAACGTAAGCTGTGGATAATCCATGAAGTTGAAGCGAGGGTAATCGGTTTTTAAGCGCTGCGGATAAGTAAGAGCATATTGAATGGGTAATTTCATGTCCGGTAATCCCATTTGTGCCTTCATGCTGCCGTCTTCAAACTGGACCAATGAATGAACGATGCTTTGTGGGTGAACGATTACATCAATTTGCTCCACTTTCAAGTTGAACAACCACTTGGCCTCAATGACTTCTAGGCCTTTATTCATCATGGTGGCGGAATCAATGGTAATTTTTGCCCCCATAGACCAATTGGGATGCTTTAAGGCCTGAGCCTTCGTTACTTTTTCCAATTGATCCAACGAGTATCCTCGGAAAGGCCCGCCCGAAGCGGTTAAATAAATTTTTTCAATAGCGTTGAACTGTTCTCCTGGTAAGCATTGAAAAATGGCGGAGTGTTCAGAATCCACTGGATAAATATTGATGCCGTGCTTTCGCGCCAAGGCGGTAATTAATGCCCCTGCTACGACTAAGGTCTCTTTATTGGCTAACGCAATGTCTTTCTTTGCTTCAATGGCCGCAATGGTGGGTTGTAATCCTGCATAACCTACTAAGGCCGTTAGTACCACATCGACCTCGGTAGATTGGACCACTTGGCATAAAGATTCTTTACCGCAGTATACATGTATGTCGTCATTCCATAGTGCCTCTTTAACTTTGGGGTATTGTGTTTCGTCTACAATGACCACCATATTGGGATGAAACTTACGGGCCTGTTCTATTAACAAATCAGCATTATTCCCAGCAGTTATTACTTGTAAATCAAATAATTCCGGATAAGCTTCAATCACCTCAAGTGCTTGTGTCCCAATGGATCCTGTGGAACCCAAAATGGCAACGCCACGTTTTTTTATCATAGGATATTCTTATTGTTTGGTGCCATGTGCCTCAAAGGAATTACCCCCTCCTAGGCCATAATACCCTCCAGTGAGCACAAAATGGTCTTTATCCGAAAATCCTCCATTTACTTGATAATGCCAGTCGTAACTGTCATAATGAAGGGTTCCATCGGTTTCCATCAGGTAAGGGGTTGAACCATTCTGGCTAACAAATTCAACGTAATATCGTGCTTCGGATCGTCGAACTTTAACGCTGTAATGCGTGGTATCGTATTGATACCCTTGTCCCATAAACCAACTGGAGTTGTACGAAACTACGTCATAGGTTCCTACATACTTGGAACGATAATCCACCAGAGGTTTTTTGCAGGCGGTAACGAACCCAACCAACGCAACTATTAATACTGTATTTTTCATAGTTAATGAGCTTCTAACCAATTATTAGCGATTTCCATTTCCACGACCATTGGCACGGCCAAATTCACCGCACTTTCCATGGCTTCTTTCACCAAGGCTTTCATAGTTTCCTGTTCGGAAAGATGCACATCGAACAACAATTCATCGTGCACTTGTAGAATCATTTTAGATTGCAACGCATGCGCTTTCATCGCCTTTTCCACCGAGATCATGGCCATTTTGATGATATCTGCCGCGGACCCTTGGATTGGCGCATTGATCGCGTTTCGTTCGGCATAACCTCGCACCATGGCGTTGGCTGAATTAATGTCGGGTAAATAGCGTCGGCGTTTCATAATGGTCTCAACGTATCCATGTTCTCGCGCAAACGATATTACGTGATCCATGTACGATTTGATGGTGCCAAATTGCTCGAAATAAGCATCAATGATACCCTTCGCTTCGGTTCTTGAAATTCCTAAGTTTTGAGCCAAGCCAAAAGCGGATTGTCCGTAAATGATACCAAAATTAACCGCTTTCGCAGCGCTTCGTTGTTCTCGGCTTACTTCCCCAATGGGAACCTTATAAACCGTGGCTGCGGTAGCAGCGTGGATATCCAGTCCTTCCCTGAAGGCTTTAATCATAGAGGGGTCTTCGCTCAAGGCGGCAATGATTCTAAGCTCAATTTGCGAATAGTCAACGGACATGATTTTAAATTCCGGCCCTCGTGCAACAAATGCCCTTCGTATTTCCCGTCCTTTGGCTGTTCGAATCGGAATGTTTTGCAAGTTGGGGTTGTTGGAACTTAAGCGTCCTGTGGCGGTTACCGTTTGCATGAAGCTCGTATGAATTCTACCATCCCTAGGGCTGCAAAGTTCGGGCAGGGGGTCCACATAGGTACTTTTCAATTTTCGCAATTGCCGATATTCCAAAAGTTTTGGAATAATGGGGTGGTCGTGCTCGTGTTTTTGTAGAACTTCCTCGGAAGTGGCGTATTGACCCGTTTTCGTTTTTTTAGCCTTGCTGCTTATTTTTAAATGATCAAAAAGAATTTCTCCCAGTTGTTTCGGGGAGTCAACATTGAAAGGCACCCCAACGTCAGCGATGATTTCATCGTGCAAACGCACCAAGGTTTCTTGAAGTTCAATGGAATACGATTTTAGCGCTGGCACATCAATGGCAATTCCTTCTTGCTCCATTTTCGATAAGACCTGTACTAAGGGCATCTCCATCGAATAGAACAACTCTTTTAAATTGGGGTTTTCGATTTCTTGCACCAATAAATTCCTTAATTGAAGGGTAATATCCGCATCTTCGCAAGCATATTGATAAATTTCTTCCGGGGCTAAATCCCCCATATTCCCCTGTCCTTTGCCCTTCTTTCCAATCAAGCTTTCAATGGAAATAGGTTGGTATCCTAAATAATACTGCGCCATAAAGTCCATCCCCTGTTTTGCCTCAGGATTGATCAAGTATTGCGCTATCATGGTGTCGAATAGTGGGCCCTCAACGTGGAGGCCGTATTGCTGTAATACTTGAAGGTCAAATTTAGTGTTATGACCCACTTTTTCAATGTTCGGGTGTGTGAACAGCGGTTGAAAGATGGCAAGAATAGCCGCTGCTTGATCTCGATCAAGGGGAACAGGAACATAAAAAGCTTCTTTTGCATTGACCGCAAAAGACACCCCAACCAGTAAATCATTCAACGAATCCGTTCCAGTGGTTTCGGTATCAAAGCAAAGGATTGGGTACTCCAACAAGAATTCAAATAATTCTTTTCGTTCCTTTTCTGTGGTAATTAGATGGTAGGAAGGGGTTTCCGTTTCGATGGTTTTTAAGGAAGATTCAGGAACGATTTCAGCTGTTCCTGAGTCTTCTACCGAAGAGAATAAATCGAGTTGTCCATTCGAGTTGGGCTTAACGGTGGATGTTATTTGAAGTTCCTCACCCAAGACCTTCAGCATCAAATTTCTAAATTCCAGTTGGGTAAAGATGTCTCGGACGGCGTCTGGATTGGGAGGGCATATTTTGAGGTGTTCTTCGTCGAAAGGAACGTCAAGATGGATGAGAATGGTCGCCAACATTTTAGACACGCGACCTTGTTCGGCAAATGCCACAACGTTTTCTTGCTGTTTTCCTTTGAGTTCATGGGAGTGATCTATCAAAGATTCAACACTGCCATACGTCGCGATAAGTGATTTGGCCGTTTTTTCACCGATACCGGGTATTCCTGGGATGTTGTCCGAGGCATCTCCCCACAATCCCAAAATGTCAATAACCTGTAGAGGGTTTTGCACTTCGAATTTTTCGCAAACCTCTTTTACACCAAGTATTTCGGGAGGATTTCCTCCTCGACCAGGCTTGTAAATAAAGGTGCGCTCACTGACCAATTGACCATAATCTTTATCAGGGGTCATCATGTAGGTAAGGTATCCCTGTTGCTCTGCGATTTTTGCCATAGAACCAATCACATCATCAGCCTCATGTCCCGCCATTTCTATCATAGGGATGTTAAAAGCGCGAACGATCTCTTTGATGGGCCCGATCATGCTACGGATATCTTCCGGCATCTCTTCGCGTTGTGCTTTGTAGGCTTCAAATTCTGCTTGCCGGTGCTCGCTTCCTCCCGGGGGATCAAACACCACCGCCAAATGGGTAGGCTTTTCGGTTTTAATAACATCGATTAAGACATTGGAAAAACCAAAGGCTGCGCTGGTGTTTTGTCCTTTTGAATTAACCCGAGGGTTTTTCGCAAAGGCAAAATATGCGCGGTAAATGAGCGCATAAGCGTCAAGTAGGAACA
>JBJTXE010000221.1:0-6913 GCA_046082075.1 Bacteroidota bacterium | reverse complement strand
CGATACCAGCGAAAGTCGTTGATTTAGTTGAGGCACGTCAACAAGCGCGAGAGCATCAAGCCAAGGAATGGGATATTAAATCTTGGGGGAAGTTCAACGGCTTTGAAGTGTTTACGTGGATTAATCCCAGCCGTGAAAAATTAATTGCGACCCTTGATTCCATGCCTTTTCCAATCTTTTGGGTTAGCACAGAAGACGTGTTTTGTGACCAATGCTCGGAATACCAGAATGTTTTTCCGAACGTCAAAAACGTTTTTATTTTACCAACACACACTTCCTGTGAAGGCCTTCTCGGGGATACCCAACCGATCGCATCGTTCTTTGAGGTATTTCATAAACCCGAATTACTTCAACATAAAGGAATTGTGGTAGTCACTGCAAAAGGAACCCAAGGCGAGCATTTGATTAATGAATTTACTTCCTCATTAAACCCTGCCCTGAAGAAATGAAAAAACTCTTGATTACCCACTTAAAGGGCGATTTGGTTATTTGGATTATAACGCTTTTGTTGTTGGCGTTATCCATTGTAACCGTTTACAGTTTTGTGCCAATTCTTGTAAAAATGGAAGGCAGTAGCCCTTTTCATTATTTGTTCAAACACTTGATTTATGTGATACTTGGTTTCTCCTCGATTTTTTTCTTGCACCGTATAGACCCCAAGTACTTTTCCCAAATTGCAAAATTTAGTTATTATTTCGCTGTAGCTCTGTTGATTTTTACGTTTTTTTTCGGAAAAGAAATCAACGGTGCAGGACGGTGGGTTTCTATTCCCTTAATTGGGTTAACCTTTCAATCCTCCGATTTTGCAAAACTTGCCTTGTTTTTATACTTATCCAGGTTATTGGTCCGCAAAAAAGACAAACTCAACGATTGGAAAGAAGGGATATTACCCTTAATGATTCCCATTGTAGTAATTTGTGGTCTCATTTTTAAAGACAACCTATCAACTTCTCTGTTGGTTTTTGCTTTGGCGATTGCGGTTTTGTTCATCGGTCAAGTACCCATGTCGAAATTACTCACCATGGGGGGCGCAGGAGTCTTACTACTTGTTATCGTAATCGGGATTCATAGCGCCATCCCACAAGCGAATATCCTTCCAAGGTATGAGACGTGGAAAAACCGATTAGCTAATAAAGTAACCACGGAACAAAATGTTGTTGAAAATGCTCAGGCCTTGGATGCGAGAAGAGCCATTCATGCGGGTTCCTGGGTAGGTTTGGGCGTAGGCGATGGTAAATTAAAGGAATACCTTCCCGAAGCGTACGCCGATTTTTACTACGCAAGTTTCGTAGAGGAATTTGGCTTTGTTTCAGCACTTTTCTTAACCTTTCTATACATGGTTTTGCTGTTTCGTATTATACGTATTGGTCTCAAGTCAGAACAACTTTTTGAAACCTATGTATGCATGGCCATAGGGTTGCATCTACTGGCCCAAGCCAGCATTAACATGTTGGTTTGTACGGGAGTTCTCCCCGTCACAGGACAGAACATGCCCTTTCTTGCCATGGGTGGATCGGCCTTGCTTATGGCTTGCGTTTCCATTGGTGTCATTCAAGCGATCGCCGTGAAACAAAGTGGTGTGTCAACATCTCAAATCGAAGAGGAATGAGTATAGAGCGTGTTATTATTTCAGGCGGAGGTACAGGAGGTCATATCTACCCCGCTATCGCAATTGCCAAGGAAATCCAAAAGCGTTTCCCAAGTTGTGCGATTTTGTTCGTTGGCGCCAACGGACGAATGGAAATGGAAAAAGTACCACAAGCGGGATTTCAAATACAGGGACTTACCATTGCAGGATTCAACCGTAAATCCTTGCTAAAGAATGGGACCCTGCCATTTAAGGTGTTAAAAAGTTTGTTGGGCGTTCGTTCTATATTGAGAAAGTTCAATCCGCAAATAGTCATAGGAGTGGGCGGGTATGCAAGCGGTCCCACCCTGAAAATGGCGCAATGGATGAAGATTCCTACAGTAATTCAAGAACAAAATTCCTTTCCCGGTAAAACCAATTTGCTCTTGGCTAAAAAGGCTAAAGCGATTTGTGTTGCATACAACGGCATGGAACGCTTTTTTCCCAAAGAAAAAATAGTTAAAACAGGAAATCCTGTCAGGACCGATATCATGGATTGGAGGAACAAGAAAATCGAAGGTTATGCTTATTATGGATTAGATGATACGAAGAAAACAGTTTTAGTGATTGGCGGTTCTTTGGGGGCTAAAACCCTCAATGAATCGGTGCTCAATCATCTTGAACAACTCCAAGAACGCTCGGATGTTCAGGTGCTTTGGCAGTGCGGTGCATCGCATTTCAAAAACCTGCAGGATTACCCCTTACCAAGCCACATCCATTTGTTGCCCTTTATTGAGAAAATGGACTTTGCCTATGCCGTAGCGGATGTTATCGTTTCGAGAGCAGGTGCTACCTCTATTTCTGAACTGTCCTTGGTGGCTAAACCTTGTGTGTTCGTGCCTTCCCCTAATGTTTCAGAAGACCACCAAACAAAAAATGCTATGGCTCTCGTTGAAAAAGATGCCGCCTTAATGGTCAAGGATGCAGAGGCCCCCGAACACCTTTGGAAGCACATTTTTTCACTCCTCGATCATCCAACCATCGGTAAGGAAATGTCAGATGCGCTCCAATCCTTTGCCTTGCCAAACGCTACAGAGGACATTGTTGCTATGTGTCATCAAATTATTACGCATGAATAGCATCAATTCACCGTTCGTCTTTTTTGTAGGGATAGGGGGAATTGGCATGTCCGCCCTAGCACGTTACTTTATCCGAAAAGGTACTCATGTGTTGGGGTATGATCGAACGAAATCGCCTTTAACTGAGTCCCTGGAAAAGGAAGGTGCCAGGATCTTTTACGAAGATTATTGGGCATCGGATTTTAACGCGTTGAATTCCGCTAATTGTTTGGTCGTAATTACTCCTGCCATTGCTGCTTCAAGCACCTTACTGGAGGCTTTTCGATCTCGTGGTTTTACGCTCCATAAAAGAGCTGAAATTCTAGGACAAATTACGCGGAATGAACGTTCTTTAGGCGTTGCAGGAACGCATGGAAAGTCAACCACCTCCGCAATGCTCGCCTTTTTGTTGAACGAGACAACCGAAGGATGTAATGCATTCCTTGGCGCGATTGCTGCAAATTTTAATAACAATTATGTTTTTTCGGATACGGCAAAATTTACGGTGATGGAGGCGGATGAATTCGATCGATCCTTCTTATCCTTATCTCCTTTGGCAAGTATCGTCACCTCGGTTGACCCAGATCATTTGGATATCTATGGTAATTCCGATAAGTTTATGGAAGGATTTCGCCAGTATGCAATGAAGATCGATCCGCAAGGAGTTCTGGTGGTTCGTGAGGGAATCGTTTTGCCCGGTCTTTGTCGAAAAGTGACCTATGCTTTGGAATCTTCCTCTGCTGACTATGTCGGGTTCAATCTAAAGGAAAGCGATCGTGGAATATGTTTCAGTTTGAAAACCCCCACCTCGAGCTATGCGAATATTTGCATTGGAATTAACGGTGAACATAACGCAGAAAACGCGGTTGCCGCATTGGCGCTTTGTGCCGAGTTAGGAATTGATCTTGCATCCTTGATTCCTAAATTTGCTGATTTTCGTGGGATAAAGCGAAGGTTTGAGTTGGTGTATAAAACCGAGCACCTTACCTATATCGATGATTATGCGCACCATCCAACGGAAATTTCTCGTCTTATTCGTTCCGTGAAGGCTATGTATCCGGGTAAAGCGATCACAGGTATTTTCCAACCGCATTTGTTTTCAAGAACCAAGGACTTTGCGGATGGCTTCGCCGAGGAATTGTCACGATTGGATCGTTTGTGGCTTCTTCCAATTTATCCAGCGCGTGAAGAGCCCATATTGGGGGTGGATAGCCCTTGGTTGTTATCCAAAGTGCGCATGGAACGAAAAGAAATGGTATCCACGAGTGAATTAATGCAGCGGTTGCGAGACTTCGAAGAGGGGGTGCTAATCACCATCGGAGCAGGTGATATTGATCGTTTGGTCGATCCAATTAAAGAACTATTATCGGCGAATGAAGTAACATGAAAAAAGGAGCATGGTTAAAAATTAGCGGCGGAATTTTGT
Source organism: Bacteroidota bacterium (assembly GCA_046082075.1). Taxonomy (GTDB): domain Bacteria; phylum Bacteroidota; class Bacteroidia; order Flavobacteriales_D; family Crocinitomicaceae; genus UBA952. The sequence goes on along the minus strand of JBJTXE010000221.1, from coordinate 2,802 downwards.
TGACCGCTGTAGTCTTGGTGGGGCTGGTTGCAGCAAAAACCCAAGAAGCACATCGCCTACTGAAAGATCCTCAAGTGATTGTGCATGTGGAGGGAGCAGAGGCTTTGCTCAACGAGCAAGAACTAAAGGATCGTCTCCTGCAGGCAAAGGTCTATCATCCCAAGGAAACAATGGATCAGTTGAATATCTTAAAAGTAGAACGCTATGTGCTGCAAATGGAGGAAGTAAAATCAGTGCGCGTGTATAAAAAATTAGGGGGTAGTTGGTTCATCGAGGCTTGGTTGCGAAAACCTATTGCACGTATTTTTCGGGAAGATGGTGCTTCTTGTTACATCGACAGCGAAGGAAAAACCATTGGAGTTACCCAGCTTCATACGGCGAATGTTTTGGTGTTTTCCGGGAAAATAAGGGAGCCTTTGAAGGGAATAAATGTGGAAGAAATTATTAACAATGATTCTTTGAAAAATATTAGAAAACTCGATGATTTCTATCGAATTTCAAATTATGTTTGCAATGATCCATTGCTAGCCCCATTAATTGGGCAGGTTTACTTGGGAGATAACGGAGAGTTTGTGCTGATTCCTTTGGTGGGCGAACAAAAAATCATCTTTGGTTCAGCTCATTCCAAACAACAGGTTGAAGATAAATTCAAGCGGTTGAAGATTTTTTATGAAGAAGGAATGCCTTACGAGGGGTGGAAAAAGTATTCGGAAATAAATGTGAAATATGACGGACAAATCGTTTGCAGAAGAAACAATAGCGGCATCAACTAAAAAGAAATCAAAAGTGGTGGTTGGTTTAGATATTGGCACCACCAAAATTGCCTGTTTTGTTGGGGTTAAAAATGAATTTGGGAAAATCGAAATCATTTCTATGGGAAAAACAGAATCCTTAGGGGTTTTGCGTGGTGTCGTATCCAATATAGAAAAAACCATTCAGTCCATCGTTCAGTCAGTGGCACTTGCCCAAGAACGGGTGGAAGGCAGTTTGAAAATCAACAATGTCAACGTGGGAATTGCTGGTCAGCACATTAAAAGTGTTCAGACCCGTGGCATGTACGTTCGCAAAAATACGCAAGGGGAGATTTCGCAAAAAGACATTGATGCTTTGATCGATGATATGTATTCCTTGGTAATGACACCCGGAGAAGAAATCGTAACAGTTCTTCCTCAAGAATACATCGTCGACAATGAACAAGGAATTAAAGATCCTCGGGGAATGGCGGGTGTGCGACTTGAAGCTAATTTTCACATCATCACAGGACATGTATCCAACGTTACCAATATTCGAACATGTGTCGAAAGAGCCGGCTTGAGCATTAATGAAATTATCTTAGAACCGATTGCCTCAGCTCATGCTGTATTGAACGAGGAGGAAAAAGAAGCCGGGGTGGTATTGGTTGATATAGGCGGTGGTACTACCGATATTGCCGTTTTTTACGATGGCTTGATTCGTCATACAGCGGTAATACCTTTCGGAGGAAACGTGATTACAGAGGATATTCGCAACGGCTGTAAAATTATTCCTCGGTACGCCGAGATATTAAAAGTAAAATACGGAAGCGCCTTGGTAAGTGAAAGCAAAGGAGATGAAATAGTTTGCATTCCTGGAATCAATGGTAGCAATTCGAAAGAAATCACCTTGGCAACCTTGGCTGGGATTATTCAAGCAAGGATGGAAGAAATAGTGGAGTTGGTGCAAGTGGAAATTCGTAATTCCGGGGTTGAACATAAAATAATCGGTGGGATAGTTGTTACAGGGGGTGGAGCACAATTGAACCATTTACCGCAATTGTTTGAGTTTAAAACGGGAATGACCACCCGAGTCGGTTATCCAACGGTGCATTTAGCTAATACCAACAAAATTGAGGGCATCGATTGCCCGATTTATGCGACAGGAATTGGATTAGTACTTAAGGGTTTTGAACACGAGGAAAAAGGAGGGGCAGTCGATGTAGCTTCCAATACGAGCGAAGTACGAAACCATACCGACATTCGAAAGAAAGGTTCCTTCTTTTCAAAGGTGATGTCTAAAGAAACCCTCAAGAAATTGGAAAATTTCTTTACCAAAGATGACGAATAAAAGAGAATATATGTCAAGTAATCAACAAAGAACAAAAATGAGCGAAATTATTAAAGTTATTGGAGTAGGTGGCGGCGGAAGCAACGCTGTTAATTACATGTACAATCAAGGAATCAAAGGTGTCGACTTTGTAGTATGTAATACCGACCGACAAGCCTTGGACATTTCACCGGTGCCTTGCAAAATTCAATTAGGAAAAACCTTAACCGAAGGTAGAGGAGCAGGGATGTTGCCAGAAGTTGGAATGAATGCGGCTTTTGAAAACATCGAAGAACTGCGAGAACTTCTTTCTCAAAACACCAAAATGGTTTTCGTTACCGCTGGAATGGGAGGAGGTACCGGTACGGGAGCTGCTCCAGTGATTGCCCAAATATCGAAAGAGTTAGGTATTTTAACAGTAGGTATTGTTACGGTTCCCTTTGATTTCGAAGGGAAAAAGAGAAAGTCGCAAGCGGAAGAAGGCTTGGAGCGACTGCGTCAAAACGTGGACACGTTACTTGTGATCAGCAACGATAAGTTACGAACCATTGGGAAAAGCCTTTCCGTAAGTGAAGCGTTTCAAAAAGCAGATAACATTCTTACCGTAGCGGCTAAAGGAATTGCGGAAGTTATTGCGGAGACAGGATTAATAAACGTGGATTTCAACGACGTAAATACCGTATTAAGAAATTCGGGAAGAGCCTTGATGGGAAGCGCGATGGCCAGCGGAGAAAACCGTGC
>JBJTXE010000220.1:0-10881 GCA_046082075.1 Bacteroidota bacterium | reverse complement strand
AAAACATGTTCAAAAGTAACTAAAAATGTTTCCATGTTACTTAACATTCTTTAACACGTTTTTAATTTTGTAGTTCAATAAACCTTATTAAAATTGTATCCTAAATCCATAAAATTATGAAAAGAACACATTTGTTAGTAGTAATTGCTGTGGCCATTGTTAGTGGCACCTTGCCTTTTGCAGCGTATTTATTAGTTAATCGTACCCACCAACCATCTTCCGACGAGGTATTGGACGGCTCCCGGTATTATGCGAAAACAGTGGGTTTGAACGGAGACATACTACCAGATTTATCCCAAGCCTCTCAAATGAGCATCAATTCCGTGGTTCACGTAACCACCAAGGTTGTTTCAACCACCTTTCAGCGCGATATGTTCCAAGAGTTCTTTTATTGACCAGGTGCAGGAGGTCGAGAGTTTAAGCAATACGGTTCAGGCGCTGGTTCCGGGGTTATCATTTCCTCAGAAGGTTACATAGTTACCAATAACCACGTGATTGAAAATGCTTCCGAAATACACGTTATTTTGAACGACAACGCAGAATACACCGCCAAAATTGTGGGAGCAGACCCTTCCACGGACCTTGCGGTATTAAAAATAGACGGAGCATCTAATTTAGTTCCCATGAAATTTGGCAACAGCGACAACTTAAAAATTGGTGAATGGGTTTTGGCTGTTGGAAATCCATTTAACCTAACATCGACGGTTACAGCAGGGATTGTTAGCGCAAAAGCACGTAACATCAATTTGTTGTCGGAGCGGTCGGACAAGAACATCGTTCCAATTGAATCCTTTATCCAAACCGATGCCGCGGTCAATCCGGGAAACAGTGGCGGTGCTCTCGTAAATACTGTGGGTGAATTGGTTGGAATCAATACGGCCATAGCCTCTCAAACCGGTGCCTACAGTGGCTATTCTTTCGCTATACCCGTCAATTTAGTGGAAAAAATAGTCAAAGACTTAATTGACTACGGGTTGGTTCAAAGAGCCTATTTAGGGGTTCAAATCAGTTCCATTAATCAGGAATTGAAGGAAAAAGAAAAGCTTCCTAACCTCAAAGGAGTATTCATCAACTCGGTAGTTGATGGGGGTTCTGCCGATAAAACTGGATTGAAAACAGGCGACGTTATTTTAAAAATCGGTGTAAAAGAGGTGAATTCTCCTGCCCAACTCCAAGAAGAAATTGGAAAACAGCGTCCAGGCGATAAGGTCGTAGTTACCGTTCGAAAGAAAAACGGCGACGAAGTAACCATCGATGTAGTATTGCGCAACAAAGACGGTGATACAGACCTATTAAGTAAAGAAGAAATCGCCAAGAACTTTGCATTGGGTGCTACTTTTGTCGAACTCAGCGCTAAAGAAAAGAAGGACTTGAATTTATCGTACGGCGTTAAGGTACAATCGATTTCTACTGGAAAATTAAAAACCATTGGTATCTCCGAAGGCACCGTTATCACAAAAGTGAACAATGATCCGATTGAAACCGTGGAAGAACTCACTGAAAAATTAAACGGAGTCAACCGCGGTATTTTGTTGGAAATAGTCACGTCTAATGGAGCAAGAGACTACAAAGGATTCGGATTGTAACTCATAAAAAGTTACGAAAAATAGATGGTTAATAAGTTGTTGAAATTTGTGGAGAAAAAATTTTTATAAACCTTTTTTTTCGTTTTACTTTGTTCAAATCGATAATCACAAAGTTAAAGCATGAGACAACTCAAAATTACCAAATCCATTACGAACCGTGAAAGCCAGTCCCTCGACAAATATTTGCAGGACATTGGTCGCGAAGAATTAATCACAGCAGAGGAAGAAGTAGAACTAGCCCGAAAAATAAAGGCAGGAGACCAAAAAGCACTCGAGAAACTCACTAGGGCCAATTTAAGGTTCGTTGTGTCGGTAGCTAAACAATATCAGAACCAAGGACTCACCCTTCCTGACTTAATCAATGAAGGAAATTTAGGTCTGATTAAGGCGGCACAAAAATTCGACGAAACAAGGGGATTTAAGTTTATTTCTTACGCCGTTTGGTGGATTCGTCAGTCCATTCTTCAAGCGTTAGCAGAGCAAGCTCGAATTGTTCGTCTTCCACTGAATCAAGTAGGCTCTTTGAACAAAATTAATAAAGCCTTTTCTCGGCTGGAACAAGAATATGAGCGCGCACCATCTGCCGAAGAATTGGCAGAAGCTTTAGAAGTTCCTGAAGAAAAAATCAAAGAAAGTTTGAACGTAGCCGGCAGACACGTTTCTGTTGACGCCCCACTTACAAGCAACGAGGACGGAGGAACCTTGATCGACGTTATGGTCAACACCGAATCTGAAAGAACCGATTCTGCTTTAATGAACGAGTCCCTTCAGCGTGAAATTGAACGATCCTTGAGTACGCTGACAGACAAGGAGCGTGAAATTATTCGTCTTTTCTTTGGTATAGGAATGAACCACGGATTGACCTTGGAAGAAATTGGGTGTAAGTTTAATTTAACCCGAGAGAGAGTTCGACAAATTAAAGAGAAGGCCATTCGCAGATTGCGTCATACTTCAAGAAATAAACTACTTAAAACCTATTTAGGTTAACATGAAAGGCTGCTTCTTGCAGCCTTTTTACATTTACATCTTCATCGATCAATTAAATCAGTTATTATGCACACAAATTTAGGCTACGAGCAAGAGTTAAAAAACCACATTGAACAGGAACGAGCGGCTGTAAAACTTCAAGCAAAAGTTGGTGAGCTCATGTATGAACAAGGTATTGAATTGGTGTTATTCCGCCACCATCTTATGGATATTACCATATCCGAACTGCTGAATTTGCATGAATATGCCGGTAAAGTGGTCAGCAAACCCATCGACGTATTTACCACTTCGGTAATCGCTGAAGAAATTGCCAAGCTGCAGCTTGCTCCTGCAAAACTTGATATTGGAAAGTTGGCGAACGAATGGATCAGTGAACATTCATCCATGAACGCATCAGAATTCCTGTCCTCCAAATTGTCGGGTTTTCAGCAATCTGATAACCCTGGTTTTGAACCTAGAGACGTAGTACTCTACGGATTTGGTAGAATTGGGCGGCTTGCAGCACGCGAACTTATTCGTCAAGCTGGCAAAGGACAGCAATTAAGGTTGCGTGCCATTGTCACACGTGGAAATTCGGACAATGATATCCTTAAAAGAGCTAGCCTTTTACGAAATGACTCAGTTCACGGAGCTTTTAAAGGGACGGTAAATGTGGATGTAGAGCGTAAGTGCCTAATCATCAATGGACAAGTTGTCCAAATGATCAGTTCCAATGCACCCGAAGACGTGGATTATACCGCCTATGGAATTTCCAACGCTTTAGTGATTGACAACACCGGCATTTATACCAATAAAGAAGCCTTATCGAGACATTTGTCCTCCAAAGGAGTATCTAGAGTTCTATTGACCGCCCCAGGCAAAGAAATACCGAATGTCGTTTTTGGAATCAATGAACGCTCGCTGCAATTGGATGAGGAGAAAATCTACTCCGCTGCCTCATGCACAACCAATGCTATTAGTCCAATCTTGAAGGTTATCGAGAATCGTTTAGGAATTGTAAAGGGCCATATCGAAACCGTACATGCCTATACGAACGATCAAAACCTATTAGACAATATGCACAAAAAACCTCGCAGGGGAAGATCAGCTGCCATCAATATGGTTATTACGTCAACTGGTGCCGGTAGCGCCGTCACCAAAGTGATCCCATCCTTGAAAGATAAGCTAACGGCCAACGCCGTGAGGGTACCAACACCCAATGGTTCATTGGCCATTCTTAGTTTAGAACTTCAAGAAGCAACATCCATTGATGCGATCAACGAATTAATCAAATCAGCAGCACTTGAAGGCCCACTTGTCAATCAAATTTATTATTCTTTTGACCCAGAACTGGTTTCTTCCGATATTATTGGTAATACCTGTTGTTCCGTCTATGATTCGAATGCCACCATCGTTTCAAAGGATGGGAAAAACGTTGTATTGTATACGTGGTATGATAATGAATTTGGATATACAAAGCAAGTTATTCGACTTGCCAAATATGTCTCAAAAGTGCGACGTGCCATTTACTATTAATTGATAAACGCAGTTTAAACCTTCATTGATATTGAATTAACATTAACTTTGTAGCTCAATTATATAATATGGCAGACATTTTTGAAAAAATACAAGCGAATCGAGGTCCTATTGGAATGCACGCAAAGGAATCTCATGGCTATTTTACCTTTCCAAAACTCGAGGGCGACATCGGGCCTCACATGCATTTTAGAGGCAAGGAAAAACTCAACTGGTCCCTGAACAATTACTTAGGACTAGCTAACCACCCTGAAGTTCGAAAGACGGATGCAGAGGCCGGTACTGATTTTGGATTTGCTATGCCCATGGGCGCACGAATGATGAGTGGAAATTCCAATTTACACGAACAATTGGAGCGAGAATTAGCAGACTTTGTTTCAAAAGAAGATTCTATCCTTGTTAATTTTGGTTACCAAGCCATGGTTTCCGCCATTGATTGTTTGGTAGACCGACATGATGTAATCGTTTACGATGCAGAATCCCATGCTTGTATCTTGGACGGTGTTCGCTTACACATGGGTAAGCGATACGTTTTTAAACACAACGATATTGAAGACTGTGAAAAACAATTGGAACGTGCTACGAAATTGGCCGAGGAAACAGGAGGAGCAATTTTGGTTATCACCGAAGGCGTTTTCGGAATGCGTGGCGACCAAGGATACTTAAAAGAAATCGTAGCCTTAAAAAAGAAGTTCAATTTCCGTCTTTTTGTAGATGATGCGCATGGCGTAGGCACGCTCGGCGCTACAGGTGCTGGCACAGGAGAAGAGCAAGGGGTACAAGATGAAATCGATGTTTACTTTGGGACCTTTGCAAAATCCTTTGCAATGATTGGAGGCTTTATTGCCAGCGACGCACAAGTAGTGGAATATCTACGTTATAATATGCGATCTCAAATCTTCGCAAAAGCGATGCCCATGCCTTTGGTAGCTGGGGCTTTGAAAAGACTTGAATTAATTCGAACTCAACCGCAATTAAAATCGAAGCTATGGGAAATCACGAATGCCCTCCAAAGTGGACTAAAAAACGCAGGTTTTGAAATTGGTCCTACTAATTCGTGTGTTACTCCTGTATACTTGAACGGCTCTATCCCAGAATCGACGAACCTCATTTACGATCTGCGCGAAAACTACAACATTTTTTGCTCCATGGTCGTTTATCCAGTCGTTCCTAAAGGGATGATTATTTTAAGGTTGATACCAACCGCAGTACATACCATGGAAGATGTAGCATATACCATTGAATCATTCTCTAAAATTGTAGGTAAACTCAAAGCAGGAGAATACATGAGCGAAACGATAGCCAAAGTTTAACCTCAGGGCAGGAATACATTAAAAAAGGGGCGAAAGCCCCTTTTTTATTATGCTACCCAGGCAAGTTACTCGCCTGATTTGTTTTTATCAGAGGGGGAACTTTTTCCTTTTGACTTCTTAAATTGAACACTTAGTTCATCCTTTCCCTCTTCCCAATCCATGATAACTTTATCCCCCGCGTTCAGGTTCTGATTGATAATACCCTCTGCAAGTGGATCCTCAATGAATTTTTGGATGGCTCGCTTCAAAGGTCTTGCACCAAACTTTTCATCGTAACCACGCTCAACGATAAAATCCTTGGCCTTTTCGGTAAGTTCTAGCAAATAACCTAAGTCTTGAATTCGCTTGAATAATTTATCCAACTCAAGGTCAATAATTTTATGGATATCATGCCTTTCCAAGGAACGAAACATGATCATGTCGTCCACACGGTTTAAGAATTCGGGGGAGAAGGCTTTTCGAAGGGCATTTTGAATCACAACTTTTGAGTTTTCATCCCGTGATTCTTCTTTCGCTTTGGTTCCAAAACCCACCCCTGTTCCAAAATCTTGTAGCTGACGAGCACCAATGTTGGAAGTCATGATAAGAATCGTGTTTTTGAAATCTATCTTTCGCCCCAAGCCGTCCGTCATGTGTCCATCATCTAATACCTGAAGTAACAAGTTGAAGACATCCGGGTGTGCTTTTTCTACTTCATCCAATAATACAATGGAGTATGGTTTTCTTCGAACTTTCTCCGTTAATTGACCTCCTTCCTCGTACCCAACGTATCCCGGAGGCGCACCTACTAAGCGTGAAATACTGAATTTCTCCATAAATTCGGACATGTCGATGCGTATTAAAGCATCCTCTGTATCGAATAGGTACTTTGCCAGCACTTTCGCAAGCTGCGTCTTTCCAACCCCCGTTGGCCCCAAGAAAAAGAAAGAACCAATGGGTTTATTCGGGTCTTTCAGCCCTGCCCTATTTCGCTGGATGGCTTTAACAACCTTATTTACCGCTTCGTCCTGCCCTATTACTTTACCTTTTAAGGCATCTGACATGTTGACTAATTTACCGGATTCGGTTTGAGAAACTTTGGTTAACGGAATACCGCTCATCATCGAAACAACCTCTGCGACATTTTCTTCCGTGATGGTAATTCGATTGCTTTTTGAAGCTTCCTCCCATTTCTTTTTTTCTTCCTCCAGCTTTTCACTGAGTTTTCGTTCAGCGTCCCGTAACTCCACAGCACGTTCAAATTGTTGTGCCTTGATCACTTCGCTCTTACGTACTTTAATTTGTTCAATCTCCGCTTCAATATCCAAAATTTCTTGTGGAACACTGATGTTGGTTATATGAACCCTTGACCCTACCTCATCTAATGCATCAATCGCTTTGTCGGGTAAATGCCGGTCTGTAATGTACCGCTCGGTTAATTTCACGCATGCCTCGATACTTTCAGGAGTATAGCTAACCATGTGATGTTCTTCGTAGCGCTCCTTAATATTGTTGAGAATTTGTACGGTCTCATCGATCGATGTCGGTTCAACAATGACCTTTTGGAAACGGCGCTCTAAGGCACCATCTTTCTCAATGTATTGACGGTATTCATCGAGTGTTGTTGCACCAATCGCTTGTAATTCTCCACGCGCTAACGCTGGTTTAAACATGTTGGAAGCATCCAAAGAACCGCTTGCCCCACCTGCACCGATGATGGTATGTATTTCATCAATGAACAGAATAACGTCTGGATTTTTTTCCAATTCTTGCATGACTGCCTTCATACGCTCTTCGAACTGGCCTCGGTATTTTGTGCCGGCAACCAAAGAGGCAAGATCCAAAGAGACAACGCGTTTATCGAACAGAATTCGCGAAACTTTACGCTGGACAATTCTCAGAGCTAATCCTTCTGCTATGGCACTTTTACCAACGCCGGGCTCACCGATAAGTATTGGATTGTTCTTTTTTCGTCGGGATAGAATTTGACTAACCCGTTCAATTTCTTTTTCTCGACCTACGATAGGATCAAGTCTTCCCAGTTCCGCCATTTTTGTGAGGTCACGACCAAAATTGTCTAAAACCGGTGTTTTCGACTTGGAATCAGGGGATTTTTTCGGGAGGCCTCCTCCTTCGTCTTCTTCGTCCCGATTACCCGGAAATTCAGCTTTTGGTGATGTAAAGTTTTTGATCATTGACATATATTCATCTTTTAAATTTTCATATTGAATGCCGTGCTTGTGGAGAATTTGGCACGCAGCGCTATCTTCGTATTTGAGCATCGTGAGCAAAATGTGCTCTGTTCCTATCACCTTGGACTTAAAAACCTTGGACTCAAGAAACGATTGTTTCAAAATATTTTCCGATTGCTTTAATAGCGGAATGGGATTAGGCTTGAATAACGAACCCTGTGCCGACCTTTTTAAAACCCTTTCTAATTCCGCATGCACGCTTTCAAACGGAAGCTCAAATTCCTTCAAAAGGGCATGTGCCTTGGCTTGATCTAATTTCAAAATAGCTAAAAGAAAATGTTCGGGAGCAACATATTCGTTACCCAGCCTTGTGGCCTCGTCCTTACTTACCCTTAGCAAATTTTTAACGCCTGCAGAAAACTTAGCTTCCATTAATGTATTTCACAACAAATATAAAGTTAATTACCGCTCAAATCACAGCGCTAACCATGAAGTATAAACGTAGGGTTGGTGGTAACTTTTTTATTCACATAAAAACGCATTATTTGTTCGTAAATATACCCTTCAGACGCCACACAACACCTAGTTTTTGTTAACTTTGTAGACTATTTTAACAATCAATTGAGCTAACGATTATGCCAGAGGGAGAAAGAATTATACAGATAAACATTGAGGATGAAATGAAGTCGGCCTACATCGATTATTCGATGTCGGTCATTGTCTCACGAGCCTTACCCGATGTTCGAGACGGCTTCAAACCGGTACACCGAAGGGTGCTATACGGCATGCAGGATCTCGGCGTTATGTCGAACAGACCGTACAAAAAGTCTGCGCGTATTGTCGGGGAAGTTCTGGGTAAATATCACCCCCATGGCGATAGTTCTGTTTATGATACTATGGTTCGAATGGCGCAAGAATGGTCCTTGCGTTATCCATTGGTTGATGGCCAAGGAAACTTTGGAAGTGTCGACGGTGATTCTCCTGCTGCTATGCGTTATACCGAGGCACGGTTCAAGAAAATTGCCGAGGACATGTTGGAAGACTTGGATAAGGAAACCGTAGACTTCAAGCCCAATTTTGACGATAGTTTAGAAGAGCCCACGGTACTTCCTACCAAAATTCCTAATTTATTGGTAAATGGCGCTGCAGGAATCGCCGTAGGTATGGCCACCAACATGGCACCTCACAACCTTTCGGAAGTTATTGACGGAATCGTAGCGGTAATCGACAACAAGGAACTCAGCGACGAGGAATTAATTACCCTTGTGAAAGCTCCCGATTTTCCAACAGGTGGAATAATCTATGGTTACGACGGTGTTCGTGATGCACTTCTCATGGGACGTGGTCGCATTGTGATGCGCGGAAAAGCCGAAATTGAAGAGATTAATGGGCGAGAACAAATCGTTGTAACTGAAATTCCCTAACAGGTGAATAAAGCGGAAATGATCAAGAAAATTGCCGAGTTGGTCAACGATAAAAAAATAGAGGGGATTTCGGATTTACGCGATGAATCAGACCGTAATGGAATGCGCATTGTTTTCGAAATAAAGCGTGAGGCTATCGCCAATGTTGTTTTAAATAAAATTTACAAGTATTCTGCTCTACAAACTTCATTTTCAGTTAATAACATTTGTTTGGTAGATGGACGTCCGCGCTTACTAAACCTTCGGGAAATTATTGATCAATTCATTCTTTTCCGTCACGATGTTGTGGTTCGACGCACCCAATACGAATTGCGAAAAGCAGAAGAAAGAGCCCACATTCTTGAAGGATTAATTATTGCCTCCGATAACATTGACGAAGTGATTGAAATCATCAAGTCCTCGGACAGCCCAGACCATGCGAGGGAACGATTATCCGATCGATTCGGTCTAAGCGAAATTCAAACGAGAGCTATTGTCGATATGCGACTTCGTCAGCTCACAGGGCTAGAGCAAGACAAACTTCGAAGTGAGTATGACGACCTCATGAAGCTTATTGCTGATTTAAAGGACGTTTTAGCCAAAGAGGAACGCAGAATGCAAATCATCAAAGATGAACTCCTCGAGGTAAAAGATAAATACGGCGACGCGAGAAGATCTATCATCGAGTACGGTGCATCCGAAATGCGTATGGAGGATTTAATAGCCGATGATGAAGTGGTGGTTACCATTTCTCATGCTGGGTACATTAAACGAACGAACCTGAGTGAATATAAAGTTCAAAACCGTGGGGGCATGGGCTCCAAGGGATCAACGACGCGTGACAAGGACTTCTTAGAACATTTATTCATAGCGACAAACCATAATTACCTCTTGATTTTCACGGAAAAAGGACGGTGTTTTTGGATGCGCGTTTACGAAATCCCAGAAGGAAATAAGCTGGCAAAAGGACGAGCCATTCAGAACCTAATCAATATTCCGCAGGACGATAAAGTTAAAGCCTATGTGAAAGTGCAGGATTTGACCGATCAAGAATATATCAACAACAACTACATCATCATGTGTACCAAAGAAGGCGTTATCAAGAAAACGTCTTTGGAGGCCTATTCTCGACCACGGGCTAATGGAATTAACGCCATTGGAATTCGTGAAAATGATGAATTATTGGAAGCAAAACTCACCAACGGAAGCAATGAAATTGTTCTAGCTACCGCCTCTGGTAGAGCCATTCGGTTCAATGAAAGTAAAGTTCGTCCGATGGGAAGAAATGCCTCTGGTGTGCGAGGAGTTAACTTAACCGCAGAGAACGATGAAGTTATTGGAATGATCTGCGTGGAAGATATTTTCTCTACGATTCTTGTGGTATCTGAAAAAGGATTTGGTAAGCGGACGTATTTGAATGATCCTGAGGACAAAGAGCCGGTTTACCGCATTACCAACCGAGGCGGAAAAGGAGTTAAAACTCTAAATATCACAGAAAAAACGGGTAAATTGTTAAGCATCCAAAACGTAGTCGATGAAGACGATTTAATGATTATTACTAAAAACGGGGTAACCATTCGAATGCATGTTGATTCGATTCGCACCATGGGACGAGCTGCTCAGGGCGTGAAATTGATTACTCTGCAAAATACTTCCGAAATTGCCGCCATTGCAAGAGTTCCCAGAAGCGATGAGGAAGACGAAGAGGAAGAAGTACTTGAAGCAGATAATCTTGGTGAAGCTTTAAGTAACGAAGGCATGAACCTTGATGAGCCGGATGAAACTCCGGAAAATTTAGACGACGATAACGAATAAATTAAACCCTATGTAACATTTGACTGCTGAGCAAAGCTGACGGTTGCCGTCGCAGCGAAAAACAGGGTAAGGGCTAAATGTTTCATAGGGT
>JBJTXE010000219.1:0-2752 GCA_046082075.1 Bacteroidota bacterium | reverse complement strand
AAAGAGAATGGCTAAAGGGATGCCTGGAAAACCCCCACCTGTTCCAACATCCAAAATCCGTTCTTCCGGCTGAAAAGCATATACTTTGGCTATTCCGAGGGAATGGAGAACATGTCGTTCGTAAAAGTTATCCAAGTCTTTTCGGGAAATCACATTGATTTGTTCGTTCCAATGGGCATACAAGCCTTTCAGTTCCGAAAACTGCTTTTGTTGATGGGGCGTTAAATCTGGAAAATAATGGAGGATTAAATCCACGGGGTACTTATATCGTGTCCTTGGTTTTGTCCATCATACCCGCCAAGAAATCCCGTGCACGAAACAGCTGGGCCTTAACCGTACCAAGGGGTAAATTCAGCTCATCGGCTATTTCTTCATAGGAAAGTTCTTCGAAATAGCGCTTTTCCACCAACTGACGGTATCTGGGTTTTAATTTACTCACCAAAAGCCTCATGTGCACCACCTTTTGATCGTGCATCATGGTTTCCTCTGGATCATTAACGGCGGCTTTCGCATCGATTCGAACGGTTTCTCCGTCTGCATTGGAGAAGCCCTGATCCATGGACATTACATTTAATCGTTTTTTACGGATAAAATCAATGCCGTTATTGGAAGCGATTTTGAACAACCAGGTACTGAAAGCAAAACTTGGCGAATATTGATCAATTCGGTTAAAGGCTTTTCCGAACGCTTCAATGGTTAAATCATCTGCATCGTCGGGATTCTTCACCATTTTCAGCATCATAAAATAAATGGATTCCCTGTAGCGTTCCATTAATTCAGCGTAGGCTGCTTGGTTGCCTTCCTTTGCTTTATCAATCAGAACTAAATCGTGTTTCGCTTTATCTGAAAGGTGTTCTGTATCTACCATTTACTTGTTGCTTTTCGTTTTATGGATAGGTAGAGTATTGGAATCAAAAGCGTATAGAGAAAATCCCATCCGGGAAAGAACCACGCCAAGCCCGGTTCTTTCAATTTTCTCAACCCATTTCCAACGACGCCCCACTTCAACAAGGTCACTCCTCCTAAAATCCCCAACTCGAGATAACCAACTCTATTTATCCAGCACAAAAGAATAAAACTAAGCGCTACCCACCACAAGGTCACTGGATATATTCCTAACAACGATTTTTTGATAACGTCGTACCGCCCAGACGTCGAATAATGCCGTGTTTTCTGTAATTTCCAACGAAACCATTCTGTATGAGCATCCGAATAACAAAAAGCTTCATGCGCGAATTGAACTGTATAATTCCCTTTTTTGGCCGCCTGTTGAATCAACAGGTCATCGTCGCCCGACACTACATGGTAGTGCGACTTGAAACCTCCTACGCTGTCGAATACCTTTCTCGAATATGCCAAATTTCTTCCAACTCCCATATAAGGAACTTTCGCCATGGCAAAAGAAGCGTAATTGATGGCGATAATCGCTGTATCGAAACGAATTAAACGGTTAAGCCATCCTAGCTTTTTACGATGGGGACCATAACCCATCACGATATCTGTCCCTTGAATAAATCCTTGAGCCATTGCGCGCAACCAATTCCTTGAGGCAGGTATGCAATCGGCATCCGTGAAAACAAAGTGATCGTATTTTGCTGCTTTAATTGCCAGAGTTAAGGGCAGTTTTTTACCCGGACGCAGGTGGCGGCTTTTCTCCAATTGCACTATTTTAATATTGGGGAATTGTCGCTCGTAAGCCTTAAGTAACCAAAGGCTTTCGTCGGTGGATTGATTATTCACCACTACCACCTCAAAACAAGGGTAGTCTTGTTCTATGACTTTCGGTAATAACTCGTACAGATTTTCCGATTCGTTTCTGGCAGCGATCAAGACACTTAAGGGAGGGAAGTCGGCAACTGGGTCCTCCGAAACAACCGTTTTAATCCGAAGAAAACGCGCGTAAAAAAACACCACGTACGCCCCATGTAGTCCCAAGGCGCAATAATAAAAAGTTAATAGGTAAGGAAACAGGGCTTGCATGCAAGGCAAAAATGCAAAGATGGGACAGGAAAACAAATAGCTGTATCTTTGACCCTGATATTTATTAACATCCTTATGCACTTTGAGAAGCTCACCGTTGACTCCCAAACTAAAGCGAGAAGGGGAAGACTGCATACGGACCATGGCGTGATTGAAACACCAATCTTTATGCCGGTGGGAACCGCCGCTACGGTAAAAGGGATTCAGCAAAAAGAACTAATACACGACATCAAAGCGCAGATTATTCTTGGTAACACCTATCACCTTTACATGCGTCCGGGAATGGAGGTTATGGAAACTGCTGGTGGATTGCATTCGTTCATGCATTGGGACGGTCCAATTTTGACCGACAGCGGGGGCTACCAAGTATATTCCTTGTCAAACTCCCGTAAAATCACCGAAGAAGGAGTTCGATTCCAAAGCCATCTTGACGGAAGTTACCACTGGTTTACGCCGGAGTCTGCGATCGATGTGCAACGCACGATTGGGGCAGATATCATCATGGCGTTTGACGAATGCACCCCCTTTCCATGCGAATACGGGTATTCGAAAAAGTCCCTAAAACTCACGCATGACTGGCTTTTGCGCTGTGTACAACAAATGAACAATACGGAAGCCAAATACGGACACCAGCAAACCTTGTTTCCTATTGTCCAAGGTTCAGTGTACGAGGATTTACGCAAAGAATCCGCGGAATTCATGTCAGAATACGGTGAGGTTGGAATAGCCATTGGTGGTCTTTCGGTAGGAGAACCCGAAGAAGAATTATACG
>JBJTXE010000218.1:0-13239 GCA_046082075.1 Bacteroidota bacterium | reverse complement strand
GCCTTGAAATTGGCGGAAAAGCTCCACCGTTATGGCATTAAAATCTTGGGTACGAGCTTCGAAGCCTTGGACTTGGCAGAAGACCGTGGAAGGTTTTCTAAAATGCTGGAGAAATTGGAGATTCCATTTCCGAAGTACGGCGTGGTAGAAAGTGCGGAACAGGCCCTGGAATTGGCGGAAGATTTAGGGTTTCCGTTGTTGGTTCGACCCAGTTATGTGTTAGGAGGGCAGAAAATGAAAATCGTCATTAATAAAGAAGAACTGGAACACCACGTGGTAGATATCATCAATGAGATGGGCAGTAATCAAATCCTGCTCGATCATTTTATCGGCGGAGCGATTGAAGCGGAGGCTGATGCGATTTGCGATGGGGAAGACGTGTACATTCTTGGGATCATGCAGCACATCGAACCCGCAGGAATACATTCCGGCGATTCGTACGCGGTACTTCCACCGTATAACTTAGGCGATTTCGTGATGACACAAATCGAGGACATTACGAAAAAAATCGCCTTAGCCCTTGAAACCGTCGGACTCATTAATATTCAGTTCGCGATCAAAGATGATAAAGTATATGTGATCGAAGCAAATCCGAGAGCCTCGCGTACGGTGCCGTTCATTGCAAAGGCATATGACGAACCTTATGTAAACTACGCTACCAAGGTGATGCTTGGAGAGAAAAAGGTCAAGGACTTTGAATTCAATCCGCGAAAAGAGGGTTATGCCATCAAAATACCGGTATTTTCCTATGAGAAATTCCCAGATGTTAAAAAAGAGCTTGGTCCCGAAATGAAATCCACAGGGGAAGCCATTCAATTCATCAAAAATTTAAAGGATCCTTTTTTCACAAAAGTTTACTCCAAAAGAAACATGCACCTTTCGAAGTAGGCGATGGGCATTGTCAAAAAGGATGCACTGCGAACTACTATCATTTCCTATATTGGGTTGGTATTGGGGTATTTGAATAAAGCCGTTCTCTTCATTTTACTCTTATCAACAATTCAAATAGGTATTGTTAATTTACTGATTACAAGCGGTTTGCTTTTTGCTCAGTTGAGTAATTTGGGAACAATCTACGTGACCTGGCGATTCTTTCCGTTCTTTCGCAATGCGGAGAAACACCATTACGGATTTTTGTTGTTGAATGTACTTTTGGTGCTGTTCGGAGTTATCCTGTTCACGGTCCTTTTTTTCCTTTTTCAAGCGCCCATCACCGAGTATTTCATGAAGAAATCACCGTTGATTGTATCCTATGTATGGTGGGTTGTACCGGTAGGTATTGGGCATGTTTTTTTCCTGCTGTTTGAGAACTATATGCGAGGGCTCTACAAAAATGTTCTGCCGGTGCTTTTACAAGACATTGTTTTGCGTTTGATAACAAGCTTAATTCTCACATTATATGGATTAAGATTAATATCATTTGAACTTTTTATTGCGGTTTTAATGCTCAGCAATTTGCTTCCAGCGATGGTGTTGTTGTTATACTTATTGCGCATTAAAGAGCTTTCGTTTTCTTTAAAAACAATAGCTGTTCCACGAAGGTTTCGAAAGATCCTTCTAAAATTCAGTATGTTTTCCTACGTAAATACCTTGGCAACGATGGTGGTGATGACCATGGATGCGGTCATGATTGGTGGTATGATAGGATTATCAGCGGTTGGCATTTATACAACCATGGTTCAAATCACGGGTGCGGTTTTGGTACCTTTCCGCGCTATGACGCGCGTGAGCTCTCCTATTGTTGCGCAATATTGGAAGGAAAAGAACCTATCAGGCTTGCAGGAAATATATCAAAAATCAAGTGGGGTGGGATTGTTCATTGGACTTTGTTCCTTATTAATGGTATTGTTGCCAGTTCGGGAACTTTTCTCTTTGATTCGGCCGGAATTTCAACAGGGAATCCCCGTCCTATTTTTTCTAATTTTTGGGCGACTTGTTGATATGTATTGTGGACTCAATGGGATCATATTTGCTACTTCAAAAAAATACCAATATGATTTAGGTTTTACCGTGTTTTTGTGTTGTGGGATTTTCGGTTTGAATTACGCTCTTATTTCCGCGGGATATGGCATCGCGGGTGTTGGTTTTTCAACGGGTCTTATCTATGTTTTTTACAACTTGGCGCGGACTTATTACATCCAACACGTTTATGGATTGAACCCATTTCATCCACGCCATCTTACGTTATTTTTTGCAGCATTTGTGGTTGGTGCATCGTTGTTCCTAGTGAATAATGCCATACCATTTGACCACCAGTCAAGCTCTTTCGTCAAAATACTGCGTATTTTGATACTTGAATTATTCGTAGGGCTTAGCTTCATCCTTCCTGTTATCGTATTCCGATGGGAGCCAGAAGTTGCAGGATTTGTTCTTCGAAAGTACCGAGATGTAACAAGCAAGTATTTAAAATTGTAATTTTAAGGAATGAAACGATTGCCTCCATTTTTTCTATTGTTTTCTTTGTTGGTGTTTACGCCAAAGGTCGTTGCTCAAGAGCGCATGGACATAGATGATTCGTTTGTTATTGAACTTGGTTTGCCGAATGCCTTTGTGAATGCTCCCTTCAAAAATATTATGCAGGGACTCGTTTACGTATCCCCCATGTATCAATACACCTTAAAATCGGGTATTTCGTTCGGGGCAGGGGTGCATTATTCGTATTTTAATGTGAATCAATTCCGGATTAACCAAAAAGTTTACGGAGGTATGCACAACGGTGCTGCTTTTCTTAAGTTGGGGTTCGAAAAGTTTTGGACCCCGACCTTTGCGACGGATATTGCCGTAAAGGCTGGCTTGGCGCAATCAGCCTTCTCGACGGATACCTTGAAAAAGCTTGGCTATACCTACCAAGCTAGAATATCCAGTTATTTCGAACCCAACATTGGGATTTGCTTAGCCTCCGACGTCAATGCCTCGTTCCGTTTAACGCTTGGTTATGCTTTTTATGGTTTCGGTTTTCGTCCCATGAATCTGGGTATTAATTCCGATTTGGGATATTCATCCTCCGAATTGAATAAAATATCTTCTTACCTAATTGTTGGCTTTGGCTACTCGCGTTACTTCAACGGAAAAAAGAGTACCAACACCGGATGGGAAGAAGAATAGTAAGGTAACATTTTAACAAGGGATGAACAGTTTTATTCAGCATTTTTTGGAAGAGTTTCATCTTCCTCTGACGAATCCAGTGCTCGTTTTTTCCTTGATACTTTTCATCATACTATTGTCGCCGATTGTCCTGCGAAAATTACGTGTTCCGGGAATCATTGGGTTGATTATCTCAGGGATCATTATTGGTCCCAAAGGCTTAGGGATTATCGGTCAAAACACTATTGAAGCAGAGGGTTGGATCAAGTTGTTCTCGACCATCGGACTTTTGTACATCATGTTTATGGCGGGGTTAGATTTAGATCTAAACCAATTTAAACGCTATTATAAAAGAAGCTTGGTTTTTGGGGCTATGACCTTTTTTATTCCATTGGTCCTCGGTTTCCCTATTTGTTATTACGGATTGAATTTATCTCCTTTAGCAAGTTTGTTAACCGCGAGCATGTTCTCAACACATACGCTGGTTGCTTATCCCATCATCGCAAAATTTGGATTAACAAAACATCATTCCGTGGCGATTAGTGTGGGAGGAACTATCCTAACAGATACTGCAGTCCTCATTATTCTCGCCATCATTTCAAGTGCCTCCAACGGCAATCTTGATTTTGCATTTTGGCTTCGTCTGATTACTTCGTTGTTTTTCTTTTCCTTGATTATGTTTTTCTTGCTTCCAAGAGTTACGAGGTGGTTTTTGAAAAAGTTGGATTCGGAAAAGACGTCGCAATATATCCTCATTTTATCGGTAGTTTTTTTCTCGGCATTCCTCGCCGAGGCTGCAGGAGTTGAACACATCATTGGTGCATTCGTTGCGGGGCTCGTCTTAAATCGCCTGATTCCTCACAATTCCATTTTAATGAACCGTATTGAATTTATCGGCAATACCTTGTTTATTCCTGTTTTTTTGATTTTCGTGGGAATGGTCGTTGATTACCGAGCCCTTTTTCAGGGAGCCTGGCCTTTGGCAATTGCAGTGGTGTTGACCACGTTCGCTGTCTTTTCTAAATGGCTTGCTGCTTATGCGACGCAAATGGTTTTTAAGATGCCTGCAAGGGAGCGTCGAATTATCTTCGGGTTAAGCGCCTCGCATGCTGCGGCTACCCTCGCGATTATCATGGTGGGATATCAGGAAGAAATATTGGATATCAATGTAGTAAACGGGACTATTTTGCTCATATTGGTTACCTGTATGGTGGCAAGTTTTGTGACGGAAAATGCGGGAAAAGAACTCTTATTGCACCTTGCCGACTCCGGTGAGGATGACGTTTTGGAATCAAAACTTAGAAACAAGCATTTGGTCGTAGCGATGAATAAATTGGAAGGGAATGAGAAGCTTTTAGAATTTGCCCTGCAAGTGTCGGATCCAAAAGTGATCAATCCTATTTCTGTAGTCAGTGTGCTACCCAATTCTCGTCAGGCGCAAAGCATTATTCACAAGTCGAGAAAGAACTTAGAGGAAATTGTAAAGCATTTTTCGGGATACGAAGCCAAGTTAAATACTATTGCTACCATTGACCTTAACGTCTCATCGGGCATTTCCAGAGTTGCTGTTGAATTAGTAGCGGATGCAGTGATTGTTAACGACTCGAACCGCACCAATCTTTTGAAGTTGATTGTCGGCGATGACCGTGCTCATTTGTTGGAATCTTGCGATAAGACCATTTTCTTTTGCCAGATTGAAAATCCTTCGGTAGATTACCGTAAAATGTTGGTCGTAGCTCCAGAATATGCTGAATTAGAACCCTATTTTATTTCTTGGTCTGAACGGATTCTTCGGTATTCGAACGAATTGAAAATTGAAGTAGATGCCTATATGACCGAGAATTGTTACGATCGTTTCGTTCGTGTCGGTCAGGTGAATAAAATCAATGCCTCTACCACGTTTCATTTGTTGGAATCCATGGATGATTTCTTCCATCTTTCCAATGTTAAAATCGATGATTTATTGGTGATAGTGAGCTCCAGAATAGGTTCTATTTCCTATAAATCAGAGCTGGATTCTTTTGCCGTCAAGGCGCTCAAAGTACACGACCAGAACGATTGGGTCTTGGTGTATCCTGGTCAAGATGGCGATGGTTCATTCAAGAATTACGAGGATGTTTCAGGACGTCCCATCGGAGTCGGGGTTGATGCACTTACCAAAATTGGAAAAGAGATGGGTAGTATCTTCAAAAAAGAAGAGTAGATTTGATTCTTGGGCTATTCGTTGATGTTACGATGTAGATAACAGGAAAAACCCTTATTTGCCTCGAGAACTTCCGGTCTTAACCATTGGTGCTTTTTTCGAAACCGCGGGCTTTGGTGTTTTCGGTTCTTTCATCGAAGGAGCTTTGGATTTCTTTGCCGTTTCTCCTTTGACTTTTTTAACCACTTTCGTTGTTTCAGACGTTTCATCGTTGGATGGGTTCGCAAGCGATTCTAATGCAATCAATCCTTCTTTCAACAGTAAATTGTACCATTGAAATACCTTACGAATGTCCGATAGATAGACGCGTTCTATGTCGTAATTGGGAACGTATGTGGAAAAGGTAAGTCGAAGTTCTTTTTCTTCAGCCTTGTGGTTAATGGCCTCTTTACCTTCAAGTTGTGTAAGTAATTTGGAAAAAATTTCCGTCAGTTTTACATCCTCGTCGTTGGTGAAAATACTAATATCCTCAACGGCACTAATCTTTTCTGAGGCAAAGGCGGGAAATCGCTTTTTATCCATGATAGACTCCACAATTACATTGGATTTACCTTGTGAAACGATCTTGAATAATCCTGGTCTGCCCGAAATAGATATAATACCTTTTAGTTCCATACGTTTTTTATATTTCGGCCAAAAATAAGGAATTCTTTGGTACAGAGGTTATGATTACGTTATATTTCCTTTGATGCAGTTGGCAAGCGCAATTTAATCAGTACCTTTGCACCGAATTTAACATATTAGAATGACATTTGAAGCGTTGGGATTGCGTAGTGAGGTGCTGCAGTCAATCAAAGAAATGGGGTACGAAATTCCGACCCCGATACAAGAACAAGCAATTCCCCATCTTTTACAAGAAGACAGCGATTTTGTAGGATTAGCACAAACTGGAACCGGTAAAACCGCTGCCTTTGGTTTGCCATTGCTTTCCAAAATCAGCATTGGTCGTAAACTACCAGAGGCTATCGTTATTTGTCCTACCCGTGAACTTTGCCTTCAAATCACGAACGATTTAAAGATTTTCGGAAAGCATTTAAACGTGAGCGTTGTGCCCGTTTATGGTGGTGCCGATATTAAGAAGCAAATTACCGACATTAAAAAAGGAGTGGACGTGATTGTTGCTACTCCGGGACGGTTAATGGACCTCATGAACCGAAAAGTCATTCATCTGAACGAAATTCGATACGTGGTGCTCGATGAGGCCGATGAAATGTTGAACATGGGCTTCAAGGAAGATATTGATGATATCTTAAAGTATACGCCACTAGACAAAAACGTTTGGCTTTTTTCCGCCACGATGCCGAAAGAGGTCGCTGCTATAGCCTCCAATTACATGGATCAACCCTTGGAAGTTTCCATCGGTAATAAAAACCAAGGCAACGAGAACATCCATCATACCTATTTCGTAGTGTATGAAAAGGATCGCTATCCGGCGCTTAAACGCTTGATTGATTTTCATCCAGAAATTTACGGTTTGATTTTTTGTCGAACCAAACATGAAACCGCGAACGTTGCTCAAAAGCTAAGCCGTGATGGATACAACGCCGAACCTTTGCACGGGGATTTATCCCAGTCTATGCGCGATATGGTCATGGAGCGTTTTAGAAACCGTGAGGTGCAGTTGTTGGTCGCAACCGATGTTGCAGCTCGTGGTATCGATGTGGATTCCATCTCCCATGTGATCCATTACAACCTTCCTGACGATATTGAGAATTATACCCACCGAAGTGGACGAACGGCTCGGGCAGGTAAAAAAGGAGAATCACTTTCCCTGCTTACACAGAAGGAGGTTTTCAAAATTAAAGGCATTGAGCGACAGATGCGTGCCGAATTCGTCAAAGGGACCATTCCCAATGCAGCGGAAATTTGCCAAATACAATTGAAAAAATTGGTGCAAAAAGTCACTTCGACCACGATTCGCGAAAAAGATATTGAACCCTTTCTTCCCGAAATGTTTGAGCATTTTAAGGAATTGAATAAAGAAGAAGTGATTAAGCTGTTTATTTCAGCTGAATTTAACCGTTTCATCGAATATTATGAGCGTGCGGGCGATTTGAATGCATCGGAGCGAGGTGACAAAGGACAAACCCGAGAACGTGAAAAAGGTGAGCGTCGTCGCGACGAGAACAAAACCCGTTTCTTCATGAACCTTGGAAAGCGCGACGGGCTGAATGTTGGTGGACTTCTTCGGACCTTGTGTGACGCTACCGGGCTGAAATCTGGTAACATTGGTCGTATCGATATTATGGCTTCGTACTCGTTTTTTGACACCGACAAAGAACATGTCGACCGCGTACTTAAGAAAGTGAACGGAGCGCAATTTGAAGGTCACACCATCAGTGTGGAAGTTTCTGCAGCCGCAAAAAGCAGCGGTCCTGCCAAGAAATCCAATGGTTTTTCAAGAGAAAAACGTGGTTTTGGCGGCGGTAAATCCGATAAAAAACCAGTTTCAAAAGGAGGGTTCAATAAACGAAGACGCGACTATTAAACAGCTTTTATGGAAATTAGAAACATTGCAATTATTGCCCACGTTGACCACGGCAAGACCACCCTGGTGGATAAAATTATCGAGGCAGGTTCCTTCATCAACGAACGTGAGCGTCCTACCGGTGAATTGATTCTGGATAACAACGATTTAGAACGAGAGCGGGGTATTACCATCGTTTCAAAGAACGTTTCCGTAACCTATAAAGGAACAAAAATCAACATCATTGATACTCCGGGGCACGCTGATTTTGGAGGGGAAGTTGAACGCGTATTAAATATGGCAGATGGTGTGTGCTTATTGGTTGATGCCTTTGAAGGACCCATGCCACAAACGCGATTCGTTTTAGGAAAAGCACTTTCCATGGGAATAAAGCCCTTGTTGGTCATCAATAAGGTGGATAAAGAAAATTGTACCCCGGACGAGGTCCATGAAAAAGTGTTTGATTTGATGTTCGAATTAGATGCTACTGAAGAGCAATTGGACTTTCCTACAGTTTATGGCTCCGCAAAAAATGGCTGGATGTCCGAGGATTGGAAAAAACCGACGGATAGCATTTCGCCGTTGTTGGATACCATCTTAGCGTATTTTAAACCGCGCCCTATTCCTGAAGGTAATACCCAATTCCTCATTACTTCCTTGGATTATTCCACCTATGTGGGAAGAATCGCAATCGGTCGGTTAAGCAGAGGAACCCTGCAAGAAAACCAAAGTATTCAATTGGCTAAACGCGATGGCACCCTTCAAAAGCATAAGGTTAAGGAAGTATTTGTTTTCGAAGGGTTGGAGCGTAAGAAAGTGAGCGAGGTTACTCCCGGTGATATTTGCGCTATAACAGGATTGGAAGGATTTGATATCGGAGATTCAGTGTGTGATGCTGAAAGCCCAGAACCCTTGGCAACGATTAAGTTGGATGAACCTACCATGTCCATGCTTTTCACCATCAACGATTCCCCGTTTTTCGGTAAAGAAGGGAAATTCGTTACTTCAAGGCATATTCAAGAGCGTCTGACAAAAGAGTTGGAAAAAAACCTTGCGCTCCGCGTTATGGATACGGACAAAGCCGACCGTTGGGTTATTCACGGTAGAGGAGTCCTTCACCTTTCTGTTTTAATTGAAACCATGCGCCGCGAGGGATACGAGCTTCAAGTGGGGCAGCCGCAGGTGATTTTCAAGGAAATCGATGGGCAGCGTCACGAACCCGTGGAAGAATTAACGATAGACTTACCCGAAGAGCTCGGAGGAACCGCCGTAGAAGCCGTTTCAAAGCGTAAAGGGGAATTAACCTCCATGGAGCCAAAGGGAAATCGTATGATTATTCAGTTCTTGATTCCTTCTCGTGGTATCATTGGTCTACGGAGTTATTTATTGACGCAAACGGCTGGTGAGGCTATTGTAACCCACCGATTCTTGGAATACCAACCGTTCAAAGGCGAAATTCCAGGCCGTCAGAATGGTTCGTTAATTTCGTTGGAACAAGGAACGGCAATCCCATATTCCATCAATAACTTGCAAGAAAGAGGACGTTTTTTCATCAATCCAAACGAAGACATCTACGAAGGTCAAGTCATTGGTGAGAATTCGAGGGCAGGGGATATGGTGGTTAACGTCACAAAAACCAAGAAGCTCACGAACATGAGAGCCTCTGGTTCCGACGACAAGGTTAAAATCATTCCTGCAAAAATCATGAGTTTGGAGGAAACCTTAGAATACATTCAGCAGGATGAATTGGTGGAGATTACCCCAAAAAGTCTCCGAATGCGTAAGATTTATCTTAAAGAAGCCGACCGCAGAAGGTTGTCGAGGGATTAGTTAAACCGAATTGTTTTTATCGGATTAATCCTTGAGATGATGTAACTCGGCACCATCAGGGCTAAAAGACAAACGCAAAAAGACCCGAGATTTAAAGCAAGAAATATAGTCCATGGAAGTTCCATAGGGACTTCGGCTAGGTAGTATACTTCTGGATTTAGTTTTAAGATTCCGGTATACTTTTGCAGGAAATAGATCGCCAACGCGAAGATATTACCGTAAAGTAGTCCTCGACCAATTAAATAACCCGCTTGGATTAAAAATATCCTCCTGAGCGAACGGTTACTCGCCCCCATGGACTTCATCAATCCGATGAAATTTGATCGAACAATGATTAATATCAGCAAGGCAGAACCCATATTGATGATACCAATGAGAAGCATAAGGGTGACAATGATCTGAACGTTTATATCCAGAAAAGCGAGCCATTTGAAAAGGTCTTGCTCTAAATCGAAAATACTGATAACCTTTACCAGTTCTTGGTTTTCCGTTGGAATTAGCTCAACCTTCTTTTTTAACGATACAAGTGTTTTATCGACCTTATACCAATCCTTCAGGCGTATTTCATAGCCCGATAGATATTGAAAAGAAGTTCCTTTACCCGATTTGCTATCCACTTGAAAAATACGTTCGGAATGGGAGGAAAGTGGAAGGTGGTATACGTAACGTGTTCCTGAGAGGTTCAAGCTTTCTTTGTAAAACTCACCATTCCCGCTATTATTTTCTTTTACCTTTTGAACACGGATCGAATGTTCATCTATTTTTATCAGTCCTCTGCTTTCTACAGAATAAACAGTTACCTGCAGCGTAGTGTCTTGGGTGAGAGGAGATATTAGCTGACCTCGAAATCCTCCTGGACCCTTACCCCAATCATAAAGCAATTTTTCACTGTTTCCTTGCAGGTTCAAAATTATCGGTATGCCACCGCTAACAAGCGAATCTCCTAATTCTAGTTGACCGGATATTCCCCAGTCGTTCAGTTTTTGAAGAACCCGGATATCACACAAAGCTAACTTGGTATCATAGTCTTCGAAACCTGTGGCGTAGATTCCGACTAATTTAAAATTCCTTGAAATTGGAGCGTTTTTTACGAAAAGTGATGATACCTCGTCGTTTAAATGCAGGTTGAGTTGTTCACATATTTTAGAAGAAAGAACGATTTCATCCGATGGTTCTTCCTGGTCGAAAGTTGGTATTCGTCCCTGAACTAAGTGTTCTCGAAGAAAAGAACGGTCATAATGTTGGTCGATGCCTTTGAATACTAATCCGAAAACTTCTTGTGTTTCATTTTTTGCTTGCAGCATGCCCGGCTTGTAGGCAACTGGATTGAACCCTTGTACTTCGGGGTGATGGTGAAGGACAGATTCAATGGCTTGTGAACGCTGGATTGGGTCGGATTCGTAAAAATCTGCATTGTTCACGTTTTGAATGAACAAGGGTGCCGAAAATCCTGTGACCTTACGGCGAATTTCATTTTTAAACCCAATGACAACCGCGAAGGTTAGCAGGTTAACAACAATTGAAAGTGAAATACTAATAACGGCTATACGCAGAATAGGACGCGAAACTTTTATACCTTGCGAACGATTTGGGAGAATGCGTTTTGCTATGAAAAATTCAAAAGCCAATAGTCGATTTCTTTTACTGCAAAAGTACATTAAAATGTGGCAGGTGGTCGTATTGGTCATTCTGTCATGCATATCTTTTTCGCTCAATGATCCTCCCGTGTCTGTTGGTCCAATAATTCCTGGGGCATACCAAATGGATCAATACATGGACTCATTGATTGGGAAAAATGTGGCGGTTGTCGCTAACCCAACATCGATGGTGAAACAGTCCCATTTAGTGGATACGCTCTTGTACAAGGGAGTTGTTGTAACCAAGATTTTTGCGCCGGAACATGGGTTTCGGGGCGACGGTGATGCAGGCGAGCACATTAACAGCGGTGTTGATGAAAAAACGGGTATTTCCGTGGTCTCGCTTTACGGAAACCATAAAAAACCTACTCCTATTGATTTAAAGGAGGTACAAGCCGTTGTTTTTGATATTCAAGATGTAGGTGTGCGATTTTACACGTATCTGTCAACCTTACATTATGTCATGGAGGCCTGTGCAGAAAATAATTTACCTTTAATTGTTCTAGACCGTCCTAATCCCAACGGTCATTATATCGATGGCCCCATTTTAGAACCCGAATTTAAGTCCTTTATTGGTTTACATCCAGTCCCGATTGTGTATGGAATGACCATTGGTGAATATGCCAAAATGATTAACGGAGAAGGCTGGCTGAACGGTGCGATTAAGTGCAATCTTAAGGTTATTTCCATCCTTAATTACACCCATAAATCGCCTTACAGTTTACCGATCCCGCCTTCACCTAACCTCAAGTCGGATTTAGCTATCGCTTTATACCCTAGTTTATGTTTATTTGAAGCAACCACGGTGAGCGTAGGAAGGGGTACGGATCGTCCTTTTGAAATGTATGGCCATCCGAGATTTCCGAAGGATGAATTCGAATTTACTCCTAAAATGCAACCCGGTTCTAAATATCCTCCGCATCTCAATAAAGTTTGCCCTGGAGTTGATTTGCGAACAACAACAAAGGCACGAATGTATGAGCTTAATTTATTTTATTTGACCAATGCTCGGGACATTTTAGCAGATTCAGCAGTCTTCATCAATCAAAACTCCTTCTTCAACCGACTCGCAGGTAATGCACAGTTGAAGGAACAATTGTACAAAGGTTGGGGTCCAAAGGAAATCAGGGCTACATGGTCACCGGGCCTTGAAGCATTTCAAAAAATAAGGGCGAAATATTTAATCTACCGTTAAAGCAGATCTTGTTGACTTTTTGCTACATCCAACATCATGGAATGTTGGAAATCCTCCAGTTTTTGTGCAAGGGATGCATTCTGGATTGCAAGCATGCGTAGCGCAAGAATACCTGCATTTTTAGCACCGTTTAATGCAACCGTGGCAACCGGAATTCCATTCGGCATTTGAAGGATGCTAAGGATGCTGTCCCAACCGTCAATGGAATTACTGGATTTTATGGGTACTCCAATTACAGGTAGCGTTGTTAAAGAGGCCACCATTCCAGGAAGATGAGCTGCACCTCCTGCTCCGGCGATAATGATTGATATGCCTTTATCTTTTGCAGTTTTCGCAAAGTCTACCATTTTCTCGGGGGTTCGATGAGCAGATACAACCTCTTTGTGAACTTCAACACCAAAATCTAATAACATTTTTTCTGCTTGCTGCATGATAGGGTAGTCACTCGAACTCCCCATGATAAGGGCGATTTTAGGCTTCATTTGGCGGGGGTATTTCAGTTGGAATAGGCCGGGGATTGTTCTCCAATTCCTCCGAAGAGGTCTGGTTATTAGCATCTTCTATGCGGTCCTTAGGGGAATGTTTTTCAATGGTAGTTTTAACGCGTTCGTTACTGTAATGAACGGTATTGTCAATGCCTGAAAAAAGTTGATCCATTGGTTGGTTGATGGACTCCTCCTCCTCACGGAGTATCGCTTCAATTTTCACGTCTTTTTTTACGTCAACTCCTGCTTTTTTAATTTCCTCTTTCAAGTCATCGGACGCATTTCGAATCGTATACATGGCACGACCAATGGTTTTTGCAATTCCAGGAATGCTTTTC
>JBJTXE010000217.1:0-3245 GCA_046082075.1 Bacteroidota bacterium | reverse complement strand
GAATAGTTCATGAATAATTCCGTGCGTAGCTTACCAACGGTGTACACCATGGCCAATTTTCCAAATACCGGCGGAATGTGATCCAAGGGAATGCTGTCGGTTACATTTCTTCCTTTGGTATAATTCACTGTGGCCATCATGCTCAAATGATCGTTCAATTTTCCGGAGATCATTGCTTCAAAACCGTAAACATTAGCCTTGCCTGCATTGGTGGTGGTCATTACCTGACTCAACTGCCCGTCGTAAACCACGGAATCGGCACCGTTAAAGGTTCCGGTTCCCACGGTGAGTGCGTTTTTCAGCAAGGTATAATAAGCCGTTGCCTGAACAGTTAACCCTTCGGAAAGCACTCGGCTTATCCCAAATTCACCGTTGTAGGCATATTCAGCCTTTAAATTCGGGTTTGGAACAATCACCGAACCTTGAACACTTGAGAATACTTTGGATAAGTCATCCACATTCGGTGCACGGAACGCCGTTGAACCGTTCAAGGACATTCTCCACCACTTATTCGGCATATAAATCAACCCAAGATTTCCATTCAAGGCCATATGTTTTTGGTTAATGTCATCGAATGGGAACGGAAAAAATGTTTTATCGTTAAACGCTGCATTCAAGCTTACATACGACGCTCTAAGTCCATCGTTCAAGATTAATTTATCGTTGATTTCCCAGGTATGCGTAGCGTATGCAGCTGCCGACATCATGGTAGATCCCCCGTCCGGATAGCGCGTATTTAAAGTCCCTGAAGTATCAGCTACGATATTCTCCGTATAAGCCGTTGAATTCACCTTATTGTACCACGCATCCATCCCATAGCGGAATTCATGTTCACCTTTTTTCTTTGAAAAATCAGCGTTCAAGGTCACGATATCCAAGTTCTCGATGCGGTGATTCAAGAAATTCTTTTGAAACCTGCGGTCCATTCGGCTTTCTTCGATGGATTGGTACGCCACGGTAATTCGTGCGGCATCATACAACTTCCTAGCATTGCTTAACTCTACGGTATAAGCCCCCATCAAACGAAACTGAGGACCATAATACCATTCGGCAAATTTTGGTTTTCCACTGCTCATTTGTGTCAAGCGGTCGTAACGGTCGATGTTGCTGGAATTGGAAAGTTGGAAATTTAATTTATGTAAAACTCCAGCTTTTTGTTGAAAGGTGAATTTCTGCAATACATCATATTGTGTATAACCAGAACCCACTTGCAAGTTCGTATCCGCATTAACGATCATGGAATCCACCCCATTGATGCGTTCCACATACCACGGACGAGCACCAAAACTTCCTACAAAATCGTTTCTCTTGGACCCTTGACGTAAGTCTCCGTAGTTGGAATACGTGAAGGAGGTTAGGGAACCAAAACGTTTTGTACCCACCGAAATATCCGCATGCGCTGCATAACCATTTACGGAACTCATGTAGCGCGTAAAGGCACTCGCTTTAATGAGCGTTTTATCGGTGGTACTTAAGGTAGGATTTTTAGTGGTAAAATGCATAACCCCTCCGATCGCATCGGAACCATACACGACAGATCCTGGTCCAAATACGACTTCTACCCGATCCATAACACCGTTATCCATAGTAATCACGTTTTGAAGATGCCCCCCACGGTAAATGGCATTGTTCAAGCGAACGCCGTCCACTACCAAGAGGACTTTGTTTGTTTCGAAACCACGGATGATGGGACTACCGCCCCCCAATTGACTTTTTTGAACAAATACATTCCCGGAATTCGCCAAGACGTCAGCGGTTGAGGATTGATTCATCAAGGCCAATTCTTGTTTGGAAATCACCTGAACTTTTTGGGCAAGATCCTTACGTTTTTCAGAAAACTTACTAGCTGAAACCACGACCTCCTCCACGGAGTGTTGGTTGGGAAACATGGAAATTTTACCCGAATTGGCTTTGATTTCATCGGCACTTACCGAGCGCGTCAGATATCCCTCGGCTTCCAACAGATAGCAAGGCGCCATTTGAATTAAGGTAACATAGCCCTCAGCACCTGTTTGGTTTAACTTGGTTTGACCATCACAACTTTTCACCACAGCCTCTTGCAGCGGAAGGTTGGTATTTTGGTCGTAGACATACAATTTTTGGGCATAGAACGCCCCGTTTTGGGCCATAGCCCATGCCCCTAACAAAAGGGCAAAACATAATTTTTTCATGATGTATTTCTTTTAATTAAAACTAATTCTGATTAAGTTGATTAGAGGTAATTAAACGAAATTCGGGGGTGGTGATAAGGTTTTTATCGTTGTTTCTTGAACAGAAAACTCGTAGTTAAACAGGTGTTTTTCGTGAAGTTGCGAAAAGAGAATTGCAGAATTATGCATTGTTTCTTGAGGTTCCATCACAATTTTCAACCAACTCAATTTAAGGAGTTGCTGAAACGGATTGGGTTTTCCTTTACCTGACTCCACATAACGCGCTACCAACTTAGATTCATCCTTATCTCGAACGCATTTGATCACGTTCCCTCCGCGAACGGTTTTAATCTGAATCACGTCGTAATACTCCCCTTGATACACAAACTCCTTCTTACCCTCGTGCCATGAAAGCTCAGAAAATTCGGCATCGCCAAAGTACATCTCCTGCGCCTCAATGGATGCTGGATGCTGCTTTATCTCCTTCATCATGTGCTCTTTCCATCGATGCTGCTGCCATAAAAACATGGGCCCAAGTAGGATTACTTGAAGAAAAACCAATACCATGAATGAAGCGAACACCTTTTTCAATGCGCACAAATTTAATGATTACTTTCGAACCATGGAAAAGCACTTCAAGGCTCCAAAAACCTACCGCTATGAAATTCAGGAGCTTGAACATGAGCACCTTGTGATTGCCTTGCACGGATACGGGCAACTCGCCAAGTTTTTCCTTCGAAAATTCCAAGGACTTCAATCCTTTTGTCGGGTGCTTGCTCCCGAAGGGCCTCACCGTTTTTATTTGCAAGGCTCAAGTGGACGGGTGGGCGCCAGTTGGATGACCAAGGAAGCCCGAGAACTGGACATTCAAGATAACCTCGAGTGGTTGAATGCCTTGTTGAATGAACTGCAAAAGAGCTATTCACCGAAGAAAATTACCTTGCTGGGGTTTTCGCAAGGAGCTGCCACAGCCGCAAGGTGGTATCAGCAAAACCCAACAGCCTTTGACCAGCTCATTTTGTGGGCGGCGGTTTTCCCACCCGATATTTATGCCGGAACCTTTCCGAATGGAAAACCCTTGCATTTTGTATTAGG
>JBJTXE010000216.1:0-9599 GCA_046082075.1 Bacteroidota bacterium | reverse complement strand
ATGCAGAGACATAACAATGCTCTAGGTCTTTGGAAAATTCAACGTCTACCGAACCGTTTCCTACACCGATTCCTCTAGCCACACAAACCCACTGAGGATTGGTAACTGACAAACGCATCGCGTTTCTTGTTCCCCAAAGTTCTCCTCCATTCGCGTTCACAAACACTAAGAACCATGATTGAAATGGGTCGGCAACACGTAAAGTATCCCATGCGACGTTATACAGAACGGTATCTCCACCCATTGGGACGGTTTCACCTGTTACTGGATTTTGGCCATAATTGACACCACCTGCCGTCAACGCAGGATTGTAATGAAGGGTATCATCGAAATAATAGTTCGAAGTAGCGAAGAAACTAATGGAATCACCTGAGGCTTTACTCGGAATTCGGATTAAATCGCCGGTCTGGTAGTTTTTCGTCGCTATGTAGGTAACCGAATCCTCAGAATTTAAATCAAAATACTCTGCTAAAAACACTTCTGAGTGGAACGGGTGATTGGGGCTTCCATCGGTACCAGGAGGGTCATAGGAACCAGGTAACGTTGGTTCAAAAGACGACCACGTATTCCCTTTGTCGCCCGAACGAGAAATACTGTTGTAGTAAATTGTAGAAATCATAATTGCAGGATTGAAATAGGAAATTTCACATTCAAAACCATCACCACCTCCCACTTCGCGGAATTCTTTGTATGTCGAAAGGGTGTGATTGTTGTAAAGGGTACCATTATCTTGCGCTCCACCCATGACCGCTCCGTCGCGGTCAAACGCAATTCCATAGAATTGGGTAACATTATACCCTCGATTCGCAACAAACCAAGTATTTCCGAAATCCGTAGTGATACTCACCCCACCATCACTTCCAGAATAAAAACGGTTATTAGCATCCCATTTCATCTCGTGGTTGTCGGCGTGTACATAAATGGAAGACTGAGGAGCGACAGACCACAAAGAGATTTTCTGAAAACCTCCTGAAGGGGGATTGTTGACCGTTTGTTTCCAACGCCAAATATCAATACCACCAATAAGGATCTGCTCAGGGTCGGTTGGTACAACAGAAACAATTGAATTGTATGTACCTTGATCACGGTAGATATCAAATTCACTTGGAGGAGCAGAGGCCCCTACGAATTGTGTCCACGTTTGGCCATTATCGTGCGAAACGTGCATGCTCATTAGGTTTGAGTTGGTACGAACAGCATACAAGGAATATTTGTTCGAACTATTTTTTATAGCGGAAACTGCGTATTCTATTCTCGGCGAGCTTGAAGGAACTAGATTGTTCGCAGCTGTACCTGACTTGTCGGAAAAATTTAGTCCACCATCCGTGGAGACATACGTTTTATTGGCGCCAAAAGCCGCAACAATTACTTGTCCATCTTTTGATATCTCTAATGCTGTACAAGAACCAGCCGTTGCAGGAACCGAAGTTAGTGCAGCATCGTTTAGTTTCCATTTTTTCAATCCCCCAGTAGTGGCCAACCACACATAATTGTCTGCATCAGAACTTACGATTTGCGTACAGCTACTTGTGCCTGGAATATTGTCCCATGTCGCACCGAAATCCTGAGTATACCAAACGCCATTTCCTGCCCAACCCTCTTGATTGGAACCAGTCGCAACGAACAACGTTCCGTCAGTGGTTTGAGTCATCGAAGAAATGTACGGGTTGGCATCTGCTGCAAAATACGATTCAACTCGGTTCCAAACATTACCTTTGTTTAGGGATACAAAGAGCCCACCTGAAACTCCTCCTGCCCAAACACGGTTCAAATCGCTGCGATCCACTTGTATAGCACGCGTTCTACCACCAATATTGTCTGGACCTTCTTCCGTAAAACTGATGTTTTTGGAGCGCTCCATCAAGCGAATCTTTTTTCGAATCTCCATTAATTTAGATTCAGTAACAGGTTGACCTGTTTGCACGTCGATGTAGCGTGCTTTGAGCCATTCCAATGCTTCTCCAGCAGTTTCTTCCTCCTCACTCGATTCCGATTCCTTCATCGACAGAGCAATCGCCTTGTAAAATCCTTCATTTTCCTGTTGAAGATAAACTGCAATCGCAGAAACTATTGATAATGTAAGTGCCACAAAACCAATAATGTATAACTTTTTACGCATGTTTCTGTATTAAAAAGATGTTAAAATAGAGTGCCAAAATAATCATAAATCGTGGAATAAAAAACACCTAAAACCAGCATATGTTCAAAAAATTATAAAATATGCTTTTCTGCATGGTAAGACGACCTCACAAGAGGACCGCTTTCCACATGACGAAATCCCATTTTTAATCCTACTTCACGGTAATAATTGAATTGCTCAGGTGTAATAAATTCGGCAACGGGCAAATGGTTCAGGCTTGGTTGTAAATATTGACCAAGGGTAACAATATCTATCTTAACTTTCTTTAAATCCTCCAAAGTTTCCATTACTTCTTCTTGAGACTCCCCTAAACCTAACATGATCCCAGATTTTGTTTTCATTCCGCCTTTTTTTAACCGAAACAACAACTCCAAAGAGCGGTCATATTTAGCCTGAATTCTAACCTGTTTTGTAAGCCGTCTCACCGTTTCCATGTTATGGGAAACCACTTCGGGGGCTGCATCAATGATTTGCTGTAAATTATCCCATTTTCCAGCGAAATCAGGAATGAGGGTTTCCAAGGTTGTTCCCGGTGATTGATGGCGTATTGCTCTAATCGTTTGAACCCATATTTCTGCACCTCCGTCTTTCAAATCATCGCGATCAACCGAGGTAATCACAGCATGTTTAATCTGCATCGTTTTAACGCTGTGGGCAACTTTACCAGGCTCAAAAACATCAACCGCCGCAGGTTTACCTGTTTGGACGCCGCAAAAACCGCAAGAACGAGTGCATACATTTCCAAGTATCATAAAAGTTGCGGTTCCTTCACCCCAGCATTCGCCCATATTCGGACAGCTTCCACTTTCGCAAATGGTATGCAGCTTGTGCTCGTCTACCAAGCCACGTACTTTTTTGTAGTTTTCCCCTGTTGGCAATTTAACTCGAAGCCAGTTAGGTTTTTTAATACGCGATGCTTTCTCCATTTCGAGTACAAATTTCGGTAAAAAAATGCAAACCTTGCTCCTGAAAGAATGAGTTTAATGATTTCAACGAAACAATGGCTACCTTTGCCACAATGACATCGATTGTAAGCTATTTAGGCAATTTAAGAACGGAGGCAGCTCATGAATCTGGTGAAAAAATAATCACGGATGCGCCAAAGGATAATCAAGGGTTGGGCGCCTTTTTCTCGCCGACCGATTTATTAGCCACTTCTTTGGCGTCTTGTTTTCTCACCATTATCGGCATCTATTGCAAAGAGCGTGGAATTCCACTGGGTGAGGTACGCGTAGATGTAGAGAAAATAATGGCTGCAAACCCTAGGAGGATTGCTCAAATACACCTCAACATTGACTTTCTGTTGAATGATTGGGATTCAGTGACGCGTAGCAAAATAATTGCAGCAGGCAAATCCTGCCCGGTCGCTGTAACTTTAGGAAATCAAGTACTTATCGAATACCATTTTAAATGATTAAAAAATCCCCCACCAATTATCCCAAAAAGGAAAAAACAGACATTATTTATGGTATTCACAGTGTTAAAGAGGCTGTAGAAGCGCAGCGAGAAATTAATAAGATACTTATTCAAAAGGGGATTTCTAAGGAAGGCTTTGAGGAAATTCGTGCTTTTTTAACAGGAAACGACTACGTGGTTCAATACGTTCCCATTCAAAAGCTGAATCAATTAACCTCGGGCAATCATCAGGGCATTATCGCTTATGTTTCGCCTATTGAATACCAACAGATTGAATCGCTTGCAGAGCAGTGGTTGGAACAGGGAGTAAAACCTTTTATTTTGGCTTTGGACCGAATAACGGACGTTCGAAATTTTGGTGCCATAGCGAGGACCGCTGAGTGCATGGGGGTCCATGGTATTTTAATTCCCTCCAAAGGTTCAGCCCTCGTAACTGCCGATGCCGTTAAAGCATCCTCTGGTGCATTGAACCGAATTGCGGTTTGTAAAACGGATCAATTTAAGAACACCTTATTTCACTTACAACAAATTGGGATACGCATTGCTGCGGTAACCGAAAAAACAAAAGTTTCTATTGATGGTGCTAATTTACGAGGATCCATTGTATTGATATTAGGTTCTGAAGAAGATGGTATTACGCAAGACTTACTCAATATGGCGGATTTAAGGGTCACTATTCCAATGGAGGGAGCAACAAGTTCTCTGAACGTGGGAGTTGCTGCAGGTATTGCGATGTTCGAAAAATCTCGACAAGAAAGAAACCGTTAATCAAGCCATTAGTTTCGCTGCCATCAGGGGGAGCTGTGAGAGACAACTTATTTTATACTCATATTTCGATTTATTGGAAATATCTTTTTGGTACCATACCGCTTGCATTCCCGCTCGGATAGACCCGAGGATATCAGCGCGATAATCGTCTCCCACCATAAGGCTATTTTGTGCTTTCGCATTTGCCATCACCAAAGCCTTCGAGAAAATGTGAGGATGGGGCTTATTGTACCCTACTTCTTCGCTGCAAAGAATTACTTGAAAATGGTGGTGAATATTAGCATGTTTTAGTTTTACATGTTGAACCTCTAAAAAACCATTGGTGATGATATGCAGGTTAAAGCCCATTTCCCCCAAATCCTCTAGCACCCTCTGAGCATGTGCAATTAATGCCGTCTGTTTTGGTGATATTTCCACGTATCCGTCTCCAAGTTGTAGGGTTAAGTTTTCGTTTACAACATTGAAATTTCGGAGAGTTGCTCTAAAACGCTCGTAACGCAATTCCTCCTTGCTCAATTTACCGCAAGAATATTTGTGCCACAAGAGTTTGTTGTTTTTAAGGTAGGCTTTATGGAAATTTTCGAAGGAAGGAATGTGTTGTGCTAAAGCAGTAGCCTGGTGCAAAAATCGTAAGGCAAGCTGCGAGTTTGCCTCAAAATCCCACAAAGTTCGATCTAAATCAAAGAAGATGTGTTTATCCGAGTATCCCATACCAAATAAGTGTAAGGAGATGAGCATTTAAAACGATACCGAGCGCCATAAATGGCATGGCCAATTTTCGATGCCGATAAAATCGGGAACAGACCACTGCTCCCAACGGAACAGGAAAAAGTACCGAAGCTAAATAGCAAAATCCAATAAAACCAATGCGTGATTTGATGTTGATAATTTTCCGATTCCTTGAAAATTTTCGAGGACTAAGTCTTTTCGGTTTAAGTTGATTTTTTTGATTTACCCAACGAAAAACGTAAGAACTTGAATAAAAAAATACGGCTGCACTCACTACAGCCCCCAAGGCTGTTACAGCCACTGTTTCAAAGAAAGGCACACTTAAACTTGCTCCTGGGGCCGCTGCAAAAAGAAACTTAAAAGTCCCCAAAATAAACATGCTCCAGAGAACTTCATAGCTTCCGGACATACCTAAACTTTAACTCCAAAGGCCAAATCCCCTGCATCGCCTAATCCCGGAACGATGTATGATTGTGCTGTTAGTTCATCATCAATTGCTGCCGTATAAATTACTGTATTGGGAGGAAAATGGCTCTGTACGCGGTCTATGGCATGTTGGGTTGATAAAACCGAAGCGATGAAAATTTTCTTGGGAACTCCTACTTTAATTAACGCATCATACACCGTATTCATGGAGTTGCCCGTTGCGAGCATGGGGTCGCTGATAATCCAAATTCGACCGTCTAAATTCGGTGCAGCCATATACTCCACATAGATTTCAAATTCTTCCGGGGTAAGATGTTTGCGATAAGCCGATACAAAAGCGCTTTCAGCACGATCAAAAGAGCGCATTAAACCTGAATGCATGGCCAATCCTGCTCGTAAAATGGTAATGAGTACTGGCTGCTCATCGAGGACGTTTTCATTCGATACTCCGAGAGGAGTCTCCACTTTTATCTTTTTGTAGGGAAGCGACTTTGATATTTCATAGCCCATAATTTCGGCAATTCGCTCCATATTTAAACGAAATCGGACCGGATCTTGTTGGATTTCAACATCCCTCAATTCCGCCATGTAATTGCCTATTAAAGATTTAGTATCCGATAAATTGTGAACCATGTATGAGCTTTTTACGAAGGTAAGATATTCTTATTAAAGGAAACGCATTAACGCAATTCCCTTTTCAACACCTGCTCATCCAATTGTTTATCCCATCGGGCTACAACAATAGTTGCCACGGCGTTGCCGATAAAATTGGTAAGGGCGCGGCACTCGGACATGAATTTATCCACGCCAAGAATGAGTGCTATTCCAGCAACTGGAAAACCCTTTACAACGGCAAGCGTCGCCGCAAGGGTAATGAAACCAGCACCAGTCACGCCAGCAGAACCTTTGGAGCTTAGCATGGCGATGAGCAGCAAGAGCAATTGTTCATTGAAGCTGAGAGGAAAATTACAAGCTTGTGCAATGAAAAGCGCTGCTAGTGTCATGTAAATGTTTGTACCATCCAAATTAAACGAATATCCGGTTGGCACCACCAATCCTACAACCTGTTTAGAGCAACCTAATCGTTCAAGTTTCTTCATCAAATTAGGGAGTGCTGATTCTGAAGAACTTGTCGCCAAAACCAACACTAATTCTTCTTTTATATATCGCAATAATTTAAAAATATTGAATTTATTGTACCAAGAAACCGCCCCTAAAATCACCACAACAAACATTGCAGCTGTTAGGTAAAAAGTCCCCACCAATCCTATCAAATTCCACAAAACATCTAATCCATATTTTCCAACCGTAAAAGCCATAGCACCAAAAGCACCGATTGGCGCTAATTTCATGAGCAGCTCAACGATTTTAAAAATGGGATGGGCAAGAGCATTTAAAAAATCAATAACCGGTTTGCTTTTATCTTGGGTCATGGACAATCCAACACCGAACAATATGGCAACAAACAGCACTTGAAGAATGCTGTCACCGGTCAATGAGCTCATGAGGGAAGTTGGAATTATCCCAAGGATAAAGGCGGTTAATGAATGTTCCTTTGAGGCATCAACATAATCTTGAATCGATTTGGGATCAAGGGTACTTGGATCGATATTCATTCCTGCACCCGGTTGAACGAGGTTAGCCACGACCATTCCAACCACTAGTGCTAACGAAGAAAACGTGATGAAATACAACATGGCCTTCCCTGTTACACGTCCCACAGTGCTCAAGTTATTCATCGACGCCAAACCGGTAGATACCGTTATAAAAATGACCGGGGCGATAATCATTTTTACTAACGCAATGAACCCATCACCGAGCACTTTAAGACCAATTGAAGGTTCAGGCCAATATTTACCCAATAATACCCCAAGAATGATGGCAATAATTACTTGCACGTAGAGCAACCTATACCAAGGTTTTTTTACGGGATTTTGTTCCATTGTATTAATTTCCATGATCGAATAACTTAGCGTTAGGTGCAAATTAAGCAATCTTTTTGATTGCTCCTTTGAAAAACCAGAGGTAATGTAAATATACCTAACTTCGGCAACTATGAAAGCTACGGTATTTAATAAGAAGTCCATGATTTTGGTCGTAATTGCCTCACTCGGTTATTTCGTCGATATTTATGATTTAGTATTATTTGGGGTGGTTAAGGCGGAGAGTTTGGCGACCATTATGCCCAATGCAACCGACAGCATGAGGGCGTCAACGGGTAAAATGTTGTTCAACCTTCAAATGATTGGAATGTTTGTTGGGGGTCTTTTGTGGGGTGTTTTAGGGGATAAAAAAGGTCGCATTAAAGTGTTGTTTGGTTCAATTTTACTCTACTCAATGGCCAATATTGCGAATGCTTTTGTTACCAACATTCCAAGTTACAGCGTCATTCGTTTTATTGCAGGAATTGGCCTAGCGGGAGAATTGGGCGCAGGAATTACCTTGGTTTCTGAACTCATGCCGAAAGAAAAACGAGGTTACGGCACCATGATTATTGTTTGCTTTGGTGCCATGGGAGCCGTATTTGCAACGGTCATTGGAACGCAGGGTGAGGTTTTGGCGGATTGGATCGGAAGGGTTTTCGGAATCTTCTTCCACACTTGGCAGATAGCCTATTTGGTAGGG
Organism: Bacteroidota bacterium; assembly: GCA_046082075.1. Lineage (GTDB taxonomy): Bacteria > Bacteroidota > Bacteroidia > Flavobacteriales_D > Crocinitomicaceae > UBA952. The sequence continues at coordinate 1,495 of JBJTXE010000216.1, read as the reverse complement.
GGAGGATTAGGATTGTTGCTCTTACTGCTGAGGATGCGCACCCTTGAATCGGAAATGTTCCATTCAATGCACCAAGAGGGAATTCGTCGTGGAGATCTAAAACTCATTTTCGGAAATCGTGCAAACCTAAAAAAATACCTTCATTGCATCATGGTTGGAATTCCCATTTGGTTTGTGGTGGGTTTATTAATTATGAACTCCAAAGACGATTTCGGTCCCTTGCACGGCCTTAAGACAGTACATAACGGATATGCTGTAATGTATGCCTATATTGGATTATCGCTCGGAGATCTAATAGCTGGGATGTTAAGTCAATGGCTCAAAAGCCGGAAAAAAGTGGTGTTTATTTTCCTCACCTTAACCTTGATCATTACCTCCGCTTTCCTTTTCGGATGGCAAAAAATGAGCGCCGAATTGTATTACTTCTTTTGCTTTTTATTGGGTACATCCACCGGATACTGGGCAATTTTTGTTACCATTGCAGCGGAACAATTCGGCACGAATATTCGTTCGACGGCGGCGAATACCATTCCGAATTTTGTCCGAGGCAGCGTATTCATTATTGTAAGCCTCTTCATGTTGACCTCATTGTTCTTTTCAACCGCGTTTGCTGCATTGGTTGTTGGAATTCTATGCATCGCTTGTGCCTTTTGGGGAATTTATCATCTTAACGAGACCTTTTCTAAAGATTTAAATTACCACGAGGAGCATCTTGTTTAGTTACCATGATTAATGTACCTTTGCCGCTCAATGCCCACGTGGTGAAATTGGTAGACACGCCATCTTGAGGGGGTGGTGCCAATAGGTGTGCTGGTTCGAATCCAGTCGTGGGCACCAAACCAAAGCCTGGCATGCAATGCGGGGCTTTTTTCATTTTAATCCGTTGCAAGCTTGCTTGAATAAGGTAAAAGGGAAAAAGACCCGAACGGTGAAGCCGTCAGGGTTTGGTTTGTAAAGCGAAAAAACCTTTTTTGGTTCATGGAATAATCCAGTTTTTCGCATCAATTTTCAAAACAGCGATTTTTTAACCTTGAAGCTCGAGTTGTAAACGGCATTTCATGAATACCCATTAAATGCACTTCATTATTCACGAATTTTGGATAAATTAGCTTAATGAAATTAGCGAACGAAATTTGGTTAATCATTGGATGGCTGACTGGAGGATTGGGAGGTGCATTATATCATCAACTCACGCCGTGTGTCGCTGGTTGTTCCGGCGGCAAAATGAGTATGTTCATCCCTGTGATTATTGGCGCCGCAGTCGGCGGTTTATTGTTGCAAGTCCTATTGAGTATAAGAAATCCACGATAACCCGTTTTCCTATGTTTCAAAACAAAAGTATTGTACTTTGTTTTTTATTGATTATTTCTCGACCGTTCAGTTCCCAACGCATCAAATGGGAAAATTTCAACAATCGAGCGAATTGGAGTAGCAATCGATTAGAAGCGCAGGTAGGTTTTTGTGCGACACAGTTTACCGGTGACCTCGGTGGTGC
>JBJTXE010000215.1:0-2376 GCA_046082075.1 Bacteroidota bacterium | reverse complement strand
AACCAGCGTAAAAAGGGCCGCTCCTGTCGCGGTGAAATCATCGAGATTTTTGCAGCCCCAGAGTACAATTATTTAATAAAAAGTAATTCGGATCGGTTTGACCAAGGCCAGTTTTCTTTGCGTACCGGGTTGGGAATTTTTCACTATCAAACCGGATTTTCTAAACGAAGTAAGGCATGGAATGTAAAGGCCCAGGTTTATTTTCGTTATGTTCCCGGGCCCATAACCAATACCATGTCAATAAAGAATGAAGTAGGCGTTCAATTGCGGATTTTCAAATTCAAAACCTATGATTTTGTGAAGTGATCAATCCACCTCGTACTCCAGTCGAATCGTGATGTGGGCAGTTTTTCTACGCGATGAGGTATTAAAACTACCTCCCCAAGCGTAATCTTCAGAACTGTTCTCCGCGGTTATTTGAAACACTCCCATATCGGCTTGTTGCAAATCGCCCAAACTTCCGCCTCCATTCTCCGCGATTTTTTCCGCCCTCTTGCGAGCATCACTCGTGGCTTTTTCAATCATTTTTAATTTTAAATCGGCCATCTTAGTGTAATAGTATTCAGGAGCCTGAGAATTTAGTTCAATGCCTGCATTGATCAATTCGGAAACCTGACGCGATACACGGTCCACTAAATCCACATTTTTTGACTGTACTTTGATGTTTTGGGTTATACTATACCCGTTGAAATTAGTAGAAACCAGATTTCCTTGATCGTCGTAATCATAACTGTACTGTTTCTCAATGTTCGCTGCCTCAATGATGATGTCTTTTTCGGCAACGCCCTTGGTTTTGAGGTAATTTTTTAAGGCTTTTAAATCTTGGTTTAACGAAGTATACGCCGATTTTAATTCATAATCGTTCCGGCTGAATGAAGCATTCCAAACAATGAGGTCCGAATCAAAACTTTCTTCCCCCATTCCAACCACCTTTATTTTGGGGTCTGCTTTGCCTTTGGAAAGATACGACCTTCCCAATACCATTCCTGTTGCAATCACTGCGATGCAAATCATGATGATACCCGCATTTTTCTTTAAAAATTCCATGTTTTTTTTATCAAACTTATCGATTTTTAACGAATAACTACGATGTGTCCTGTTACCCGTTCTTTTTTCGCATTGGACTTATAACCGAAAGTTACTTCGTAAATGTAAACATCGTCTTGTACAGGCATCCCTTGACTTCCATAGGTTCCGTCCCATCCCACTTGCGGATTATAGCTTTCCCAGATGATTTCTCCCCATCGGTTATATATGATTGCACGATAGTTTTGCGGGTCGTTGACATCGCTGAATACCGGTTTCCAAACATTGTTGAACTGGTTGCCATCCGGGGTGAAAGCATTAGGGATATAGAAAGCTAATTCATCCGTAACTACGATTTCTTGAAAGGCCGTATCCGAACATCCATAAGCATTCGTCGCGATTAAGCTAATGACGTAATTTCCACCTTCTATCGCAGGAAATTCATGGTATGGACTCTCCACGTTGGATAACGAACTTCCATCCCCAAAGTCCCATACGTAACTGTTTGCGCCTTGGCTTTGATTCGAAAAGGTTCCTCCGTTGTATACCGTCGACAACGATTGTCCCGGTGGATTGAAACCGGCCACAGGAACCGGATAGGTGCATACTACATAGTCTTGTGTCACACTGTAGGTACAACCAAGGGATGTCATTACCGTAAATTGGGCATCGTAGCAACCCACTTGATTAAACCAAAGAATGCTGGAATCCCCATTGGCCATAGCTCCGTTGCTGAAGTTCCATGTGTAATCAATGAAGGTGTTCCCTGTGGCTTGGCTGATCACTTGCACTTCCAGTGGAGCACATCCGCTGGAGGGTAAAATATCAAACGAAAGGTGCGGTATCGAATCAATGCCGATATGTAGGCTGTCGCTTTGTTGACACCCGTTGTTGTCTGTTCCAATGACCAACAAGTCCAAATTATTATGAATAGTTAGCTGGCTATTATTCGCACTCAGGTTGGACCATTGATAAGAAGAAGCCCCGGTGGCATGTAAGTAAGCCGAATTTCCAGAACACACCACGGTATCATTTCCTGCAATTACCGCGGGTAGTGCAAATACGGTGAGGATCAATGTGTCCGTGGAAGTACAACCGTTTTGGTCAGCCCCATGCACCACGTAAACAGTATTTCCAACATTCGGACTGACCCATTGTCCGGTTTGTAGGCCGTTTTCCCACCAAAGTCCAGAGGCAGCATTTGCCTGAAGTGCCACGCTATCTCCTAAACAAAAAGAGGTATTTGGCATCGCCTGAACCGTATCCACCGTAAAAATACTCAGGTACAAGCTGTCGCTTGCTAGGCAATTCAAGCTATCGGTGCCGACAACCGTTAACCATTCATTCATA
>JBJTXE010000214.1:0-11443 GCA_046082075.1 Bacteroidota bacterium | reverse complement strand
ACTCACCACGGGTAAACAAGCGAATCAGCAAGTGTATACCTTTGATAATTACGATCAATTGATCGATTGTCCCTTGGAAATCGGAAATCAAGTGGAATTCGATTTTACCGCTGCTAGGGTTAAGCATACGGTAGCGATGTACGGAGAGGCAAACTATGACCAAGAATTACTCAAAAAAGACATGGCGAAAATCGTAGAGGAAGAAACCAAAATCGTTGGGGTAAATCCGAATAAAAACTATGTATTTATTGTGCACAACGTGGTGGGAGGTGATGGCGGCTTGGAACATGCCAACAGCACGGTATTGAGCGTGGATCGTTGGACCTATGACGGCACCAATTATATCAATTTCTTGAGCCTTGTTGCCCATGAGTATTTTCATTTATGGAATATTAAGCGCATTCGCCCGATAGCCTTAGGACCTTTTGATTACGACCAAGAAGTTTATACCACCTTGTTATGGGTTATGGAAGGATTCACTTCCTATTACGATGAGATCATCCTGCGCAGGTGCGGGTATCTTTCCCAGGATGAGATGCTCCGAAAAGTGCAAAGCGCTATTAACTATGTGGAAGGCTCCGTGGGAGCTCGGGTTCAACCTGTGGCCCATGCGAGCTTTGATGCGTGGATTAAAGCTTACCGACCCAATGAAAACAGTTCCAATACGACCATGACCTATTATTCGCGGGGAATGGTGCTAGCAGCGGTATTCGATGCCATGATCATTACCAATTCGAAAGGGACTAGGGGATTGGATCATGTTATGCAAGATTTATACAATACCTACTACGTAGGCAAAAACCGAGGTTTCACCGACGATGAATTCAAAATGACCATGGGAAAATTCGCGGGTAAAGATTTGACGGATTTCTTTGATAAGTACATTAATGGTACGGAAGTGATTCCTTACAACGACTATTTGAAACCGTTAGGCATCGAAGTATCGGAGGTAGGGAGTATAAAACCGGTCTTTGGAGCAACAGTAGCCGAAGAAGGAGGAAAAGTCATCGTGAAAACCATTCGTTCCGGTTCTTCTGCCGAGGAGGCAGGAATCAGCGTCAACGATGAGATCATTGCATGCATGCAATACCGCGTAGACAAGTCGATGGTGGATGGTATCATGAACAGCGCTGAAATCAACGATGAATTTGAACTCACTCTATCACGCGATAAATTGATCCGAAAGGTAACGGTAAAGATTGCCGGACAAAAAAAAGTTTCTTACATTTTCAATAACAAACACACCGATGCATCGCTTCCTCTTTACAATTATTGGCTGCGTTAGCCTAACGGCAGTTTTCGCGCAATATGTGAATGTTCAAATCAATCCCTCGTCTAGGCGGCCTGTTGAACCTTCTGTTGATATAAATCCGCTCAATCCAGCGGAAATTGCTGTTGGAGCCGTACTGGATGATTATTATTATTCCAAGGACGGTGGTAATTCCTGGAATTATTCGAAATTGGAAAGTCCTTATGGCGTGTGGGGCGATCCCGTTTTGAAGTATGATGCGAAAGGAAGGTTATACTACTTTCATTTATCCGACTATGATAAAGGTAGCTGGATTGACCGCATCGTTTGCCAATACGCCGACAAAAAATCGGAGGCTAAGAACTTTACCAAAGGCAGTTTTCCTAAGCCCAACGGAACCAAAGCGCAAGACAAGCATTGGGTAGATATCGATCCGAAGACAGGTGCCATTTACATGACCTGGACACAATTTGATAAATACAATTCTAAGCTCAAGGAAGATTCTTCCCGCATCATGTTTTCTAAATCCATTGACCGAGGGCTAACTTGGTCCAATCCTAAGCTGATTTCTTTTTACAACGGTGATTGCTTAGATAAAGACCAAACCGTTGAAGGGGCGGTTCCAATAGTTACCAGCGATGGATCCTTGGTGGTCACTTGGACTGGTCCGAAAGGTTTGGTAGTTCAACGTTCTTCCGATTCGGGGAATACTTGGTTGCCAGTTGAACAAATCATTGCGCCGCATCCCGAGGGTTGGGATTACAAAATTCCTGGCATTATGCGCTGCAACGGACTACCGGTGTTGCAAATCGACCGAAGCGGTGGCGTAAATAATGGGACCTTGTATTTAACTTGGAGCGATCAACGAAACGGTACCAGCGATACCGATGTTTGGTGCAGTATTTCGAAGGATAAAGGATTCAACTGGTCAAATCCTATCCGAGTAAATCAGGATACATCCAAAACGCATCAGTTCATGGCAACCATGACGGTGGATCAAAGCAACGGTCATTTACACTGGTTGTTTTACGACCGTTCTAGATCTAAGAATCCCAATGAAACCGAGGTGGTATGGGTTCGTTCAGTGGACGGAGGTACTTCCTACGAACAGCAATGGATTTCCGAACGACCTTTTGTGCCGAATGTTAAAGTTTTTTTTGGCGATTACATTGCGATTGCAGCACACAAGAACAAGGTTTCTCCAGTTTGGGTGCGCATGGATATGGGAAAACCATCCCTTTGGACTGCGTTAATACCGGAAAAATAGCATAAGGCTATATTACCTTGAGGTTGGCAAACTGCAAAAGAACTGTCTTAGAACCGTGGTGAGGGAAAAAGATTACGGCTTTCTTATCGGCACCGGCACCTTCGATTTTCGTGACCTTTCCTTTGCCGAAGCGATTGTGTTCCACGTTCGTGCCTACCATAATCTGGTCGAAATTTCGCGGATTTGAGGAAGGTTGAGCGCTAATTTCTTGTAGGGATTTCAAGGATTTTGGCAAAATCGGAGCATTCATCTTGGTGTTCAGTCCCCCGGTAAAAGGTCGATCTATGCCACCGCCCATCAATGATTTTCCTGAATTGCTGCGAACGGGTGATTCCAAATGCAGGTATTGGGCATCGATTTCATTCAAAAAACGGCTGGGTTCGCTTTTTAGGCTTTGATTCCAAAGAAAACGGGTTCCTGCATAGGATAGCGTGCAAGACTGCATCGCACGGGTAAGTGCCACATAAAAAAGTCGTCGTTCTTCTTCCAATTCGGACCTTGAACTCGTTGAAAGTTGCGAAGGGAAAAGATTCTCCTCCATGCCAACAATGTATACATAGGGAAACTCTAAGCCCTTGCTGGAGTGAATAGTCATCAAAGAAACGTGGTTCTTTTCTTCGGTTTTCTCTTGATCAGCGTCGGTTAACAAGGCAACATCCATTAAGAAGTCACTGAGGGTCTTAATTTCCTCCTCTTCGGCTCCTTTGGTGAATTCCTGTAAGCCAGCCAAGAGCTCTTCCACGTTTTGGATACGTTCCATTTCTTCGGGACCTTTATCTTTATCCTGGTGCAATTCGGCTAAAATCCCGCTCGATTTAACGATGCGTTCGGCCAGGGTGTAGGCATCAACCTTGTTAAGTTCCGCTTGAAAACTTTGCACCATCACCGTAAATTCGTTCATTTTTTGACGGGTGCTTGTACTCACATCCGTAGGGTAGGTGCTGAAATCACACAACACTTCCCACATACTAACCCCGTTTCTGCTAGCGCTGATGATGAGGTTTTCTACGCTTGTTTTTCCAATGCCTCTTTTCGGGTAATTGATGACACGCTTGAGTGCTTCTTCGTCACGGGGATTTGCGGCTAATCGAAAATAGGCTAATACGTCTTTGATTTCTTTCCGCTGGTAAAAGGACAAGCCACCGTATATTTTGTACGGAATATTGAGTTTTCGAAGGGCCTCTTCAAAGGACCTTGACTGCTTATTGGTTCGATAAAGAATGGCGAAATCGTTGTAACTGCTCGCAATGGATTGTTTGACATCGAAGATTTTTCCCGCGATGACGCGACCTTCTTCGTTGTCGGTGAGCGTTCGGACTACGGATATTGGTTTTCCTTTTCCGTTATCAGTCCATACCACTTTTTTGATTTGATCTTGGTTACGTTTGATAACGCTGTTAGCTGCATCAACGATGGTTTGGGTGCTCCGGTAGTTCTGTTCTAGCTTGAACAATTGAAAGTCCGGGTAGTCCTTTCGAAAGTTGAGAATGTTCTCAATGTTGGCTCCTCGAAAAGAATAAATGCTTTGTGCATCGTCACCCACCACGCAAAGATTTTCATACGCGGCTGCCAATTTTTTCACAATGAGGTACTGCGCATAATTGGTGTCTTGGTACTCATCGACTAAAATGTACTTGAACTTTTGCTGATAATAGTGGAGTACATCGGGATGTTCTGTGAGCAACACGTTGGTGAAATACAATAGATCATCAAAATCCATGGCCCCTGCCTTTTGGCATCGGTTCGTATACTGCACATAGATTCGTCCCATTTCAGGCCTTCGAGACATACGGTCCTCGCCTTGTATTTCGTCGTTGTTGCAATAGTCCTCCGCAGAGATTAGATTATTTTTCGCCGCCGAAATTCGGTTCAAAACACCACTCGCCTTATAGGTTTTATCATCCAGTGCAAATTCTTTGATGACGTCTTTGATTAAACTTTTACTGTCTTGGGTATCGTAAATGGTGAAATTGCTCGGAAAACCCAAACGGTCTGCATTGTACCGAAGAATCCTAGAAAAAACGGAGTGGAAGGTCCCCATGGTAATGTTCTTTGCCTCTGAAGCTCCGGTAATCTTACCAATTCGCTCAGTCATTTCGCGAGCGGCCTTGTTGGTAAAGGTGAGTGCCATAACGTTGAAGGGATCAATGCCCTGTTCAATCATGTAGGCAATGCGATAGGTTAGCACCCTGGTTTTGCCCGAACCAGCCCCTGCAATGACCATCGGAGGACCATAAATGTGCTCTACGGCAACGCGCTGACTTTCGTTAAGTTCATCCAGGTATGACATACAATTGGGCTAAGAATCAAAGGTAAGAACTTTTTCTGCGCTTGCGTTCGTTGATAACGGGAATTCAGAGAAGTTCTTAACAATAAAAAGACGACGTACTTGGGTTAGTATTAACGCGAACACTTGCGTAACTTTACGCCGTGAAAGTTCATATTTATCATAATCCGAGATGTCAGAAAAGCAGAAACGCCTTAGCTTGGTTACAAAATCGTGCTCTTGAGGTGGAGGTTCGGCTTTATGTGGAGCATCCTTTATCCTTGCAAGAATTAAAAGTTCTTCACCAAGCCTTGCAGCTGCCCGTCAGCAAGTGGTTAAGAGAAACGGAGCCTGAATTCCAAACGAACATTAAAGGACAACTCCTTTCCGACGAACAGTTGTTGGAAATATTAGCGTTGCATCCGAAACTAATGCAGCGACCTATCGTAGAATGCCACGGTCGAGCAGTGGTAGCTCGAGATTTAGGGGTTTTAGATTCATTTAACTTTGAATAATGCGTACAAAATACTTTGATTTAATTGACCAAACATTTGATTTTCCACAGAATGAATTCAACCTTCGGGAAGATCGTCTATTTTTTCATGGTATCGACTTAATGCGGTTGGTAAACGATTATGGTACTCCCTTAAAATTCAACTATTTACCTCAGATATCCAACAACATTCAGAGGGCCAAAGGATGGTTTCGAGAAGCGATCAACAACCAAGGATATGCGGGTAAATACTTTTATTCGTATTGTACGAAAAGCAGCCACTTCGCCTTTGTATTGGACGAGGTTTTGAAAAACGACGTGCATATTGAAACTTCTTCGGCATTTGATATTGACATTGTCAATAACCTGGTGGATGCAGGCAAACTCAAAGAGGGATCATATGTCATTTGCAACGGGTACAAACCCGAGAAGTACATTCAAAACCTGAAAATCCTCATCGAAAGAGATTTTCTCAAAGTAATCCCTGTGGTGGATAATGCAGAAGAAGTATTTAACCTGCTGGAAGCAACGGAAAAAGAAATTTCGATTGGGATTCGAATAGCTGCAGAAGAAGAACCTAAATTCGAGTTTTATACCTCCCGCTTGGGAATGCGTTACCGGGAAATTGTGCCTTTTTATAAGTCGCTTTTGAAGGATAATCCGCGCATCAAGGTGAAAATGCTCCATTTTTTCATCAATACGGGAATCAACGATACTGCTTATTATTGGAACGAATTAACGAAATGTTTACGCATCTACAGCGATTTGAAAAAAATATGTCCCGAGTTAGATTCCTTGAATATTGGTGGAGGGTTTCCCATTAAAAAGTCACTAGCCTTTGATTTTGATTACGCCTACATGGTTCGGGAAATATTACAGCAAATCAAACGGGTATGCACCGACAGCGAAATTCCTGAACCCAATATATTTACAGAATTTGGATCATTCACGGTGGGCGAGAGCGGTGGTGCAATTTTTAACGTTCTTCACCAAAAGCAGCAAAATGACCGGGAGAAATGGAATATGATTGATTCGTCTTTTATGACCAATTTGCCCGATACTTGGGCCATAAATCAGCGCTTTATCATGCTGCCCGTCAACCGTTGGAACGATGATTATGAACGGGTACTTTTGGGGGGCTTAACTTGCGATAGCGACGATTACTACAATTCTGAGCAACATAGCAATGCCATTTACCTACCTAAATTCGATAAAAATCAGCCTTTGTATATTGGATTCTTCAATACCGGTGCCTATCAGGAAACGATTGGAGGCTACGGAGGACTAAAACACTGTTTGATCCCAGAACCTCGACACGTACTGATTTCAAGGGATGAAAACGAGAAAATCGTAACGAGTCTGTTCAGCGAAGAGCAAACTGCGGCAGATTACCTGCATATTCTCGGATACAACAACAAAGGGTGATTAGCGCAATAGCGCACCGAGTTGCTGTTCCAAGCGAATTCTTATGGCTTCCATATCTATATCAATCTCAAGATCCGTTAGCGTTTTAAGAGGGTCTTGAAAATGAAACGCTATGGCATACGATTTTTTACCTTTTTCGATTTTATCCCCTTCATAAACATCGAACAATGAACACTTGAACAGTTTAGCCGATGCTGCCTTGTGTGCCTCAGATACCAGTTGATCATAGCGAACCGATTGATCTACTACCAAAGCAAAATCGCGTCGAACTTGAAAGGTTTTGGGCATTTCGCGGAAAAGAATTGTTCTTTGCTTCACGAGATCAAAGAGGGATTTAACATCGATCTGTGCAGCATAAACGCTTTGTTTTAGGTCAAATTCTTTCAGCCACTTTGCGGCAACAATACCAACGGTTCCGATTTTTTTACCTTTCACATTGAGGTGTATTCCTTCCTGAAATGCTCCTTCCTCTTGAAAAATGTGCTCCTGTAGATCTACTTTTCCGAAGGATTGAATCAGTTCAATCACTTGACTTTTCAAATCAAAGAACGTGAACGGACGACTTCCGAGCCAAGACTCCGATTGAAAGGTTCCCGTAAGAGCCATGCCTAACATTGATTTTTCCGAATGCTTGCCAGAAAATGCATGGTAGGTCTGTCCAAATTCGAACATTTTCAAATTGACGGCTTGCCGATTGCGATTATACGCTAAGGTTTCCAACATTCCGAAAAGTAGGGAAGTTCGTAAAATGGATAAATCCTTACTTAAGGGATTTTGGAGAACAATGGCTGCACCTGATTCTTTGGGTAATTCTAGTTCCGAATAATGAGCTTTTGTTAAGGAATTGTTCAAGATTTCCGAATATCCTTTGGAGGCTAATCGTTCGGCTAGTTGCTGTCGAAATTGGTGAGGAGAGGGCTCGGATTTGACGGGCACTGAAAAGGACCACTTTGATGGGGTGGGTATGCTTTGAAATCCAGCAATGCGCACCACTTCTTCCACCACATCCACCGGGCGCTTAACGTCGTGCCGGTAACGCGGTAGCTTCCAGTGATTGGTTTGGGCAGGCAAAATATCCAAGGATGTTAAAATGTTGAGAATGGCATCTTCCGCTATTTCACTTCCCAGTATTTGGTTAATGTAGCCTAATTCCATTTCAATGACCGTCTCAGGAGGAGTGACTTGATGCACCTCAACCATTCCTTCAAAGGTGCCTCCTGCCGTTTCAAGGATCAAGGATACCGCTCTTTGTAAGGCAGTTAACGTGAAATCCGGATCAACGCCTCGTTCAAATCGGAAACTCGCATCGCTGTGAATCCCATGATGCTTGGCCGATTTACGAATCATTGAGGCATTGAAAACGGCGGATTCCAACAGGAGGTCAACCGTTGTTTCGTTAACCCCTGATTCTTTACCACCCATCACCCCGGCAAGGCATTGCACTCTACCATCACCCACAATCACTGTGTCCTGTGGTGTTAGTTTTCGAGTAATTCCATCCAAAGTCAATAATTCTTCACCGGGAAAAGCCTGACGAACTTCCAATGCTTGCGTAAAATGTCGGGCATCGAAGGCATGTAGTGGCGTTCCGAATTCATGCATCACGTAATTTGCGCAATCTACGACGTTGTTAATACTCGAGACTCCGATGGATTGAAGGCGCTCACTGATCCATGCCGCGTCTTTGGTGATTTTCACACCTTTAATCGAAGCAACATAGTAGGCGGTGCATCCGGTATTTTCCTGAACGATGCAAGATAGGGACGTTGCCCAAGTCGAGTTCATGTTGGAAGAATCTGGATGCTTGAGGTCTAGTTTTTTTGCGTGGTGATGGTTCAGGAAGGCCCGAATATCCCTTGCGATTCCGTAATGACCCATGGCATCGCAACGGTTTGGAGTGAGACCGATTTCTAAAATAACATCGTTGTCGAGTTGAAGGGCTTCCGAAGCGGAAATCCCAATGGGAGTGTTTGATGGTAAAACCATAATTCCTTCATGCGACGTTCCCAGGCCAAGCTCATCTTCGGCGCAAATCATGCCGTTGGATTCAATGCCTCGGATTTTCGCCTTTTTCAGGGTGATGGGTTCGCCATGCGTTGGATAGATCGTACTTCCCGCTAAGGCAACTAATACGATTTGCCCAATGTTCACATTGGACGCTCCACATACAATGGGTAGAATTTCTTTTCCGACGTTTACGGTGGTTACCTTGAGCTTGTCGGCATCGGGGTGTTTTTCGCACGTTAATACCTGTCCAGTTACCACTCCGGCGAGGCCGCCTTTTACGACACCAACGGGTTCAATTCCCTCCACTTCGAGTCCTGTTTGGGTGAGGATGGATGCCAGCTCTTCAGGTGAGTTGTCGAAACGTAAATAATCACGAATCCAATTGTAGGAAACTTTCATAGGTAATCAATCGTCGCGAAGATACATATTTTGCCATTAGAGACGTCGGAAAGGGTGCGGATAATTTAACACGGCTGAACCTTTTACTATGCTTTTATGTTCATACCTTTGTAGCAGTTATCCACTTTGTAATGACATCCTTTCACGCTTCTTTTTCCCGATATAGTCTTTTTATTGGTTTTATTTGTGGTGTTTTTTTCGTGCGCGTTTCAGCCCAAGAGAGACACACCATCAGCGGATACCTTACCGCTCTATCCTCAGGGGAGGCACTGTCCAACGCTAAAATTTATGTGCCCAGCGTCAACAAAGGAGCACTTACCAATTCGTACGGTTTCTATTCATTGACACTACCCGCAGGGATTTACGAGGTAGAGTATCGGTTTACTGGATATCCAACGCTTCGCAAAACCCTTGATTTAAGCACGAAGGATGTCTCCATGAATGTCGAGCTCGGATTTAAAGACGGGGAACTTTCCTTTGAGGAAGTGGTCGTTAATGCCAAGAAGGGAGAAAATGTGAATTCAACCAAATTAGGGCAGATTGAACTCGATATAGAACAGATTAAGCGGCTGCCTGCATTCATGGGGGAAGTGGATGTGATCAAGACTATTCAACTACTTCCCGGTGTTTCATCGGTATCGGAGGGAGGTCAAGGGTTCTATGTTCGGGGTGGTGGACCTGACCAAAATCTTGTATTGTTGGATGAAGGAGTTGTGTACAATGCGGCGCACTTATTCGGGTTCTTTTCGGTATTCAATTCCGACGCTGTGAAGAGTGTTAACTTAATCAAAGGGGGGATGCCAGCCAATTACGGTGGGAGGATGTCTTCCGTTTTAGAAGTGAATATGAACGAAGGCAACAAGAAACGTTTTGGTGTTAAAGGAGGTATTGGATTGATTTCCTCAAGGCTCACGGTGGAAGGACCGTTGAAAAAGGATAAAGGAAGTTTCATCATTTCAGGAAGAAGAACGTATATTGACCTATTAGCAAAAGCAGCCATTCCTGATACCTCCCCATTTGCAGGTTCAGGATACTATTTCTATGATTTGAATGCGAAATTCAATTATGAATTGGGGGAAAAGGACCGCATCTTTTTCAGTGGCTATTATGGTAAGGATGTTTTTACCTTTGCCGACCGCGAAGGGGGTTTTAGTGCCGACATGCCCTGGGGCAATGGAATTGCTGCTTTTCGTTGGAATCACTTGTTCTCTAGTAAATTGTTCATGAATGTTACCGCCACGTTTACCGATTATAAGTTCAAGTTTGGTTCTAAGCAGGACGAGTTTAAAATTGAATTTTTGTCGGGAATTCAAGATTACAGCACCAAAGTTGATTTTTCATACTACCCGAATGATCGCCATCGAATTAAATGGGGCGCCAATCACATTTATCATGTTTTTACACCGTCGAGTGTTTCGGCAGCTCAAGACACCATTGTTTTTAATACAGGAAATGCGCAAAAATTGTATTCACATGAAGAGGCCATTTACCTCATGGATGAATTCGATGCCAATGATAAATTGCGTATCAATGCAGGATTGCGTTATACGGCGTTTCAGCACGTAGGAGCGTTTACGCGATATGTCAAAGGAGATATTAGCAAACCGGATACTACGATAACCTATGGTAAAGGTGATTTGATCAAATTTTATCATGGACTTGAGCCTCGTATTTCATTTCGATATTTGACGGGAGATCACAGTTCGATTAAAGGCGGATATGCGTACAATTACCAATTTGTTCACCTGACAAGTCTTAGTGCGGTATCCTTGCCAACCGATATTTGGTATCCTACCACGGATTTAGCGAAGCCTGAAAAAGGTTTTCAAGCCTCCCTTGGTTACTTTCAGAACTTTTTTGACGACAAATTGGAAACTTCAGTGGAGATCTATTATAAGGGAATGAAGAACATGGTGGAGTTCAAAGAGGGGGCTCTCCCAGGAGATAATGTCAATGATAATACCGACAATTTGTTGGTTTTTGGCGAAGGTTGGGCCTACGGTGCTGAATTTTTTATTAAGAAAGCCACAGGTAAATTTACGGGTTGGATCGGTTATACCTGGGCAAAGACAGAACGCCGTTTTCCAGACATCAATAACGGGGAAGTATATCCTGCAAAATACGATAGAAGGCATGATTTAAGTGTCGTTGGGATGTACAAATTCAATGAACAATGGACAGTTTCAAGCGCTTTTATTTATGCAACGGGCAACACCTTAACCTTACCAACTTCGTGGTACGTTCAAGATCAAAATTTACTGTTCAACTATGGCGCAAGGAATTCAACCCGCATGGCACCTTATCATCGCTTGGATATTTCTGCAACCTGGTATGATA
>JBJTXE010000213.1:0-11024 GCA_046082075.1 Bacteroidota bacterium | reverse complement strand
TCGCAAGGAAAAGAAATTGCCCATGGTCAACCAAGGCCAGGAAAGTTCTCAATTAAGGTGCGCAAATTCGAAAACCACCCACGTAAGGCTTAATCCAGCGATGAACCATGGCGATGTGAGCCTGCGAAAGGCAAGAAACCCAAGGCCCAAGGATCCTGCCATCAGCAGGGTGTTGCACACAAAGGCCATAATCGCCCCGCCTGCCGTAGAGTTCCAAATCCACCAAGTGGTTCCAAGGTTGAATAAGAACAGCGAAAGGTAGGAATAAGCAAAAAAGCGGAGAGCCCCCCTTTTGGTGTTTTTTAAGCGCAAAGCAACGCACCATAAAGGTACCCAAGCAACAAATACCAAGGGCGTTAGGCTTCCGGAAAAGGGAAAAGAGAGCATGAGCAGAATTCCCGATACAATGGATAGAAATAAGGAGTGCTGTAAAATGTGCTTCATGGGGCAGTAGCAAAGTAACGAAAATAAAAAAGCCTTTCCGTTAAGAAAAGGCTAAATATCGTATCAGGAAGGAATTATGCCTGCTCGAAAGGAACAACCGAAACAAAGGAACGGTTATCTTTTTTCTTGCGGAATTCCACCAAGCCATCGCTCAAAGCGAACAGCGTGTGGTCTTTACCAATGCCTACATTGTTTCCTGGGTGATGCTGGGTGCCTCGCTGACGAACAATGATGTTGCCCGCGATGGCCGCCTGACCACCAAATATTTTAACACCTAATCGCTTGCTGTGCGACTCTCTACCGTTTTTGGAACTACCGACTCCTTTTTTGTGTGCCATGACTTCTACAGGTTTTTCAGGGTTAGGATTTAATATCTGTAATTTGCAGCGCAGTAAACTGCTGACGGTGACCGTTTCTGACAACGTATCCTTTTCTGCGTTTTTTCTTGAATACGATCACTTTGTCGCCTTTGACGTGATCTAAAACTTCTGCGGTGACTTGAGCACCTGCTATAGCCGGGGCGCCAAGGGTAACATTACCACCGTTTTCTACCAACAAAACTTGGTCAAAAGTAACTTTTGAACCCGCTTCTGCGGCTAAACGGTGCACGTAAACCTTTTGGTCTTTTTGCACTTTGAACTGCTGCCCTGCTATCTCTACGATTGCATACATGGTATTTGTTTTTTAATTCGGAGGGCAAAGATACGATTACTTCTCGAATATCAAAAGGCCTGTCCCTTTTTTCTTAGCTTTTGCAACAAGAGGTCGTAAAAGTTCACCAAACAAACACCGCTCAACAAAACGAACATCGCAAAGAATTGATTCCAGGTGAGGTGTTCGTTGAAAAAACTACCAAAAATAACGGCAAAAACAGGGATTAAATAGGTTACTGAACTCGCGAACAAGGCGGAGGTCATTTTGATTAAACGGTTAAAATAAATGTTGGATAAAGCAGTGCCGATGCATCCTAATGCGAAAATATACCCAAAAGCTTCAAGGCCGAAGGGTTGTGCCATAATGGTTTGGGCCGTTCCTTCATAGAGAAAGCAGAACAAGGCGAATGGTAAAATACTCAGCAGTCCCAAAGACGTTACCTCCATCGGACTAACCTCGGACAATTTGTGCTTAATGGTATTGACGCTAATGCCGTAAAGCAAGGTGGCGCACATGACCGCCGTGAGGTGCCCTAGGTGTCCGCCGGAGGCAACATGAATCTTGTCATATAGAAGGAAAGTCACCCCTAGCGTACTCACTAAAATACCCACAATTTGCAGCCAATGGATGCGGGTTTTGAAGATAATCATTCCGACCAAGACCGTGAAAACGGGAGTAAAACTGTTTAATATACCCGAAATCCCTCCGCTCAATTCGGTATTGGCGTAGGTAAATAGAAAAGAGGGGATAAGGTTACCACATAATCCCACGATGAGGAAATAGGGACCATGGTTTTGGAATAAGCTTCGAAGGGAAGGGAGGGAGAAAGGAAGAAGAACCACTGCGGCAATAAGGATGCGCAAACTCGCCACTTGGCTGTGGCTGAAAACCTTCACTCCAGGCCGTGGTGACATTCCTAATTTCATGAGAATGAATGAGCTTCCCCAAACAGCTCCCAACAACACCAATAATAAGGTCCCAGTGACTTTTTTTGACATCTTCAAAGGTAGTGTTAAAAAGTTTACCACATTTTACCACTTTTTTAAAAATCTCTGTATTAATGAATTTTATTGAGTAATTATTTTTTTATTTAATTCACTTGGTGTAAATTTGGTCAATAAGTTATCAACAAAAACACTTTTGTGGTAAAAAGTGGGGCTTTTTGGATTAACTTTACCCATTATTAACGCTATGGCAGGTTTAGTAGGAGAATTTGAAGTAAAACTGGATGAAAAAGGCCGGTTTTTATTTCCTTCCGGTTTACGGAAGCAGCTCGCTGCTGGGGCCCAGCGTGATTTCATGTTGAACAAGGGTTTTGAGGATTGTCTTACATTGTATCCCCTTCCAGAATGGGAAAAAATCAGCGTCAAGCTGAGTAAGATCAATCTTTTTAATCCTAAGAACAGGATGTTTTATCGGCTTTTTCATCAAGGGGCAAAACAAGTCTCCTTGGACAATGCAGGCCGATTACTCGTTCCTGTGGCGCTCATGGAACGCGTTGGCTTAGTTTCGGCAGTGATGCTCATCGCCTACAACGACCGCATAGAAATTTGGGATAAGGCCAAGTACTTCGAAATGATCGAAGGCAACATGGCTGACTTCTCGGATTTAGCGAACGATGTAATGGGTGAAGCAAATCATGACGACTGATACAAACTACCACATTCCGGTTCTTTTAAAAGAAAGCGTTGACGGCTTGGCTTTGCGCAAGGACGCTGTCGTGGTGGATGTTACTTTTGGAGGAGGGGGTCACTCAGCATACATTCTTTCGCAGCTTTCGGATGAAGGCTTTCTGTATGCGTTCGATCAAGATTTGGACGCGGTATCCAATGCATTGCAAGCGCCGAATTTCAAGTTAATCGAGGCGAATTTTAAGTACCTCAAAAACCACTTAAGTGCTGAGGGGATTACCCAGGTAGATGCTATTTTGGCGGATATCGGAGTCTCGTCTCATCAGTTTGATGTGGAACAACGTGGATTCAGCTTTCGGGCCGATGCGCCGTTGGACATGCGCATGAATCAACGGTCGGGTCAAACCGCTGCCAACTTGTTGAATGAGGCGTCGGAAAAAGAGCTTCTCAGAGTATTCAATACCTATTCGGATTTGACCAATGTTTTTCGTTTGGTACAAGCCTTACTTAACGAACGAGCGGTTAAAGCATTTGCTACCACCGACGATCTAGCCCGTATAGCGAAGCGTTTAGCGCCAAAAAATAAAGAGCATAAATACATTGCGCAGGTATTTCAGGCGCTTCGAATTGAGGTCAACGACGAAATCGGTGCCTTGCGAAAATTGCTCTTGGACGCCACGGATTTATTGAAAAAAGGGGGGAGGATTTCGGTGATTTCTTACCACTCCTTGGAAGACCGATTGGTGAAAAATTATTTTAAAAAAGGAGACTTTGAAGGAAAGGAATCCAAGGATTTTTTCGGTAACCTGCTTCGGCCCTTTGTTGAAGTAAACCGCCATCCAGTGGTTCCAAGTGAATGGGAAATTGAACGTAACAACCGCGCTCGAAGCGCAAAACTAAGAACAGCAGAACGGCTATGAAACCGAATGAAATGGCGGGGGAAGAATGGACAGAATCCGCAAAGAAACCAAAAGGTAAAAAACAAAGTGCACTGATGATCATTCTCAACGGTGATTTCCTGACCAAGGATTTTGTGTTGAACAACTTGGCCTACATTCTCTTTTTGTTCCTGCTGCTTTTTGTCCTTGTTGCTAAAGGCTATTATGGAAAATCTTTGGTGAAGAAAGTACAAGAAACACGCACGGAATTAGATCAAAATACCGCCGATTATATTGAAACAAAAACGCTTTTTGAAGAAAGAACCCGGCGCTATAAAATGGTGGAACGGCTCAAGCAAAAAGAACTCATTGAGTCCGAAAACGCTATTCAGGTAATCAAGTCAAACGCAATTTTAGAGCAGGATGAAGAGCAGTAAAGGTCCTCTGGTTTTTCGGGCTTACCTACTTTATTTTGGCTTCGTTGCCATCATGGCGCTGGTGTTGTACAAAACCTTAATGCTTCAGTTTTCCAATAGCGAGGTGGATTTGCCCATTCGTTTTGCAGACCGCTCACCGCGAATGGGGGATGTGCTTGATGCCAACTTGAATCCTTTACTCACCTCCGTATCGTATTTTGATATTCGCATGGATCCCACCGTAGTGGATCAAAAAACCTTTGATGCAGAGGTGTCGAATTTAGCCCAAGGACTTCATCGACTGTATGCTGAAAAATCGGCACGCGCCTATGAGAATGAGATTCGAAATGCTCGAGCCAACGGTTCACGCTACCTGTTAATCCGCAAAAAAGTAACCAACGAGGAGCGCAAACGGATTAATGCCCTTCCTATTTTCAACCTAGGTCGAATGAAAGGAGGGATCATTGACAACGAAGAAACCATTGTTCGCAAAGCGCCGAATGGCATTTTGTTGCGAAGAACCTTAGGCTACTACAAAAAAGACCTTAAACTAGAAGTGGGGATCGAAGGAGCCTATCACAGCTATTTAGAGGGGGAGATCGGTAAGGAGATCGAACAGCGCATTACAACGGGTTGGAAAAAAACCGGACGATTCACCAAGGACCCCGTCGAAGGTTCGGATATCGTGACAACCATCGACAAGGACATTCAGGAGTTAGCACATTCGGAATTAGAACACCAGATAAAAGAAATGGATGCGGAAAGCGGTACCGTAATCCTGATGGAGGTAAGCACCGGTCATGTTAAGGCCATTGCCAATTTGACTAGGGAAGAAGACGGTTCTTTTAGTGAAAAATTCAACTATGCAATTGGTCTTCGAGAAGTACCGGGCTCTACCATGAAGCTTGCTTCCATAATGGCGGCCTTAGAAGATGGAAAAATCAACATCAATGACCGCGTAAATGCAACAGGTTCTTACATGGTTATCCGAAAAAGATTTATGGACTCCAACGAGGGACGAGGCTACGGGAATATTTCCATTCAAGGAGCCTTTGAAAAATCTTCCAACATCATCGCTTGGATTTTGCACAAAGCTTACCGAACTGACCCGGAGAAATTCATGGCACGCCTCGATCAATTTGGGTTAACCCAACCTCTTGGAATTGAGCTTTCGGGAGAATTGGCCCCCAAATTTTATCGTCCAGGCCAAGTTAAGTGGTCGCCTTATTCTATTCCATCCATGGCTATTGGATATGAATACCAGCAAATCCCATTGCAAACCTGTGCCTTTTATAATGCGGTTGCTAACAACGGTAAATTCTTACGCCCCTTATTTGTCAAAGAAATTCGTCGAGCAGGTAAAGTGGTTAAGTCTTTTCAGCCCGTGGTTATCCGCGAGCAAATCTGCTCCCCCTCGACCTTGAAAATCATGAAACGCTGCTTGGAAGGGGTAATGACCAACGGTACAGGTAAGAAACTAACCTCTAGCCAATTTACTATTGCAGGTAAAACGGGAACAGCGAAATTACCAGACAAAAATAAACAATATGTAGAAGAGGCTCAAAGCGATTTTCAAGCTTCGTTTGTAGGGTATTTTCCGGCAGATAAACCGAAATACACCTGCTTGGTGTTGATTACCCGACCGAAAGAGGAAAAATATGCCGCCTTAGTTGCCGGCCCCGTATTCGTTGCTTTGGCCAATAAAATTTACGCCTCCAACCTCCGCTACCACCCGGCGATCAATCGATCCAGGCAAAAGGTTAAGGAACTCCCGGAGGTGCATGCCGGAAACCATAACGACTTGCTTAAACTCTTTAAAAAGTTGCACATTCCCTACCATTTTCAAAGCAATGCTTCTTGGCTGAAATTATCCCCAAAGAATAATAAATTCCAATTAGAAGGGTTGAAATTCCCAGAAAATAAAGTTCCTGATGTTCGTGGAATGACGGCTAAAGACGCGGTTTTTCTAATGGAAAGTCGAGGATTGAGTGTTCGACTTGAGGGCGCAGGAAAAGTTAAAACGCAAAGCATTGCGCCAGGCATGGAAATTCACGCAGGTATAGTCATTAAACTCTCCATGCAATGAAGGTATTATCAACGCTTTTATCCGAATTAAATCTCGAGTTCAATGATAGCTCCGTTGTCGTTGATGCAGTCGTTTTTGATTCGAGGAAAGCAACCGAGCGTTCCCTTTTTGTTGCCATAGTGGGTTCCAACAGCGATGGGCATGATTTCTTGCCTGCGGTTCGCGAACAAGGCTGCCGTTTTGCGCTCGTTCAAAAGGATTGTGAGTGCCCAGACGGCATGCACGTTTTTAAGGTGAGCGACACCCGGAGGGCTTTGGCGCAGTTGGCCTGCGCTTGGTACAACTATCCAAGCCGTTCGTTGAAGTTGATTGGGGTTACCGGTACCAACGGAAAGACCACCACTACCACCCTTTTACACCAGTTATTCAGTGCTTTAGGGATTGCCAGTGGTTTGATTTCTACGGTGGTGAATAAAATCAAGGATCGCGAAATCCCATCCACCCACACTACGCCAGACCCCTTTGCTATCAACGCCCTTTTGCATTCGATGGTTGCGGATGGCTGCACCCATTGCTTCATGGAGGTAAGCTCTCATGCAGTGCATCAAAGCAGAATCCATGGCTTACATTTTACCGGTGGGGTTTTTACCAACATTACCCACGATCATTTGGATTATCATAATACGTTTGCCGAGTACATTGCTGCCAAGAAAGGTTTTTTTGACGAGCTATCTAATGACGCTTTCGCCTTGGTAAATGCCGACGATAAAAATGGCATGGTCATGCTCCAAAATTCTGCGGCCAAAAAATACCGTTACGCGCTCAACAGTATGGCAGATTTTAAAGGAGTTCTTATTGAAAATTCCCTAGAAGGTCTCTTGTTGAAAATCAATCAAATCGAGTTGCATAGCCAGCTGATTGGAAAATTCAATGCTTATAATTTATTAGCCGTTTATGGAGTCGGGGAGTTGTTGGGTATTGATAAATGGTTGCTGCTTCGCGAAATGTCTTCGTTGCGTTCTGTATCGGGGAGATTTCAATTTTTTAAGTCGAATTTAGGTGTCACCGTTGTGGTGGATTATGCGCATACGCCTGATGCTTTGGAAAATGTGCTGAAAACCATAGCCCATTTCTCGACAGGTAAAAAAGTAATCACCGTTGTCGGATGCGGAGGGGATCGCGATACAACAAAACGGCCGTTGATGGCAGGCATTGCTCAGCGTTTGAGCAGCCAGGTTATCCTTACGTCGGACAATCCTAGATCGGAAAATCCCACGACAATTCTTCAAGAAATGTCCCAAGGACTAGATTCCAATAGCCAAGTTCCTGCCATTTCCATTGAGGATAGACGGCATGCCATTCTCACAGCTTCTTTGCTCGCTCAGCAAGGGGATATTGTGCTGATCGCTGGAAAGGGACATGAAAACTACCAAGAAATCAAAGGAATTCGCCACCCTTTTGACGATTTCAAAACCGCCCAAGAAATTTTCAATCAAAACTAAGTGCTATGCTATACTACTTCTTTAAATTTTTGGATCACTACAATTTCCCAGGCGCAGGATTGTTCGATTACATTTCGTTTCGAGCATCCATGGCCTTGGTGGGTTCACTGATTGTGTCCGTCATTTTTGGTAAACGCATCATAGACCGCTTGCGACGGCAGCAAATAGGTGAAACCGTTCGCGATTTAGGGTTAAGCGGACAAATGGAGAAATCCGGAACCCCAACCATGGGAGGCCTCATCATTTTAGGTGCGATCATTCTGCCGACCCTTTTATTTGCCCGACTCGATAACATTTACGTTATCACCATGCTCATCGCGACGATATGGTTAGGAATGATTGGCTTTCTGGACGATTACATCAAGGTATTTCGCAAAAATAAAGAAGGCCTCAAAGGAAAATTTAAAATCATTGGTCAAGTTGGGGTAGGCGTCATTGTAGGTTCTATCCTCTATTTTTCCAACGATGTGAAGGTTCACAAAAGGGTTCCGCTCGATTACCAATTGCAGAAAGATGAGGTTTTTGTTACCAAAGAGCATGTTCAAGACGAAAAACAACCGTTTCGATGGATTGCTACCGATGACATGACCACCACCATTCCTTTCATTAAAGGCAATGAATTCAATTATAATTGGCTTATTGGAGATTCCAACAAGAATTACGGTTGGTTGTTGTTCATTCCTATCGTGATTTTTATCGTGATTGCGGTGTCCAATGGAGCGAATATGACCGACGGGCTGGACGGACTCGCTACAGGAACTTCGGCAATTATTGGCCTTGCCTTAGCGGTACTCGCTTATGTTAGTTCCAATGGTAAGTTTGCTGACTACTTGAACGTTATGTACATCCCTCAAGCAGAGGAGCTGGTGGTGTTTATTGCAGCTTTTGTAGGGGCCTGCGTCGGATTTCTTTGGTATAATTCCTATCCCGCCCAAGTGTTTATGGGGGACACCGGAAGTTTAGCCTTAGGGGGAATTATCGCCGTTTTTGCCATCTCCATCCGTAAAGAATTATTAATCCCTGTTCTGTGCGGTGTTTTCCTAATTGAAAACCTCTCGGTCATGTTGCAAGTTGGGTACTTCAAACTGACCAAGAAACGCTTCGGGGAAGGTCGAAGGATTTTCCTCATGGCACCCTTACACCATCATTACCAGAAAAAAGGCCTGCACGAGGCCAAGATTGTTGCGCGTTTTTGGATCGTAGGCATCCTCTTAGCGGTCATTACCATTGTTACCTTAAAGCTGCGATAAATTGCCCTATAATTACCAACATATCGTAATATTGGGCGCTGCAGAAAGCGGAATTGGCGCGGCAATTTTAGCCGTTTCCAAGGGCTTTTCTGTGTTCGTTTCGGAAGGCAAATCCCTCAGCGATGAAACCCGAAGTTTTTTAACCTCGGAGAATATTTCTTTTGAGGAAAACGGTCATAACTTGGATAGCATTCTCGAGGCAACCCTTGTCATTAAATCTCCTGGAATACCCAGCGATATTCCATTGATTAAAACCATAACAGAACATGGAATTCCTGTTATTTCGGAAATTGAATTTGCCCGTCCATTTTCCAAAGGAAAAACGATTTGCATAACGGGAAGCAACGGTAAAACCACTACCACCTTATGGATTTATCACATCCTAAGAAAAGCCGGTATGGATGTCGCGCTAGCGGGCAATATCGGGTCAAGTTACGCAAAACAAGTGGCGCAAAACGATGCAGATTGGTTTGTGCTTGAGCTGAGCTCTTTTCAGTTGGACGACATGCACGAATTCAAAGCGGATATAGCCGTAATGACGAATATTTCTCCCGACCATTTAGACCGATATAATTATGAAATGGAGCGATATATCGCGGCAAAATTTCGAATCCTTCAGAACATGGACGAAGGAAGCTTTTTTGTGTATAATGCCGACGATGAGGCGGTGGTAAGTGCTTTAAAACGAAGCTCAACGAAGACTGTACTTGCTCCATTCTCCCTATCAAAACCCCAGGAATTCGGGGGATTTATCCAAGACGAAAATTTAATAATCCATATAAAAACAACAACAACTATGTCAATTCATGAACTCGCCCTCAAGGGCAAACACAATGCGCAGAACGCATTGGCGGCAGGTATCGCTGCTAGACTTTTGGAAATCCGACCTGAACTCGTTCGGGAAAGTTTAACCGATTTTGAAAACGTGGAACATCGGCTGGAATTTGTCGCCAAAGTGAATGGGGTAGAATTCATCAACGATTCCAAGGCCACGAACATAAATGCCGCTTGGTACGCTTTGGAAAGCATGGATAAACCCACGGTTTGGATTGTTGGCGGCGTGGACAAAGGCAACGACTACAGCGAGCTTTCGGCCTTGGTAAAAGCCAAAGTTAAAGCGATTGTTTGCTTAGGGGTTGATAACCAAAAAGTCATCGAGGCCTTTTCTTCAGAAATCGGAGAAATCGTGGAGACTAAAAGCGCAAAAGAAGCGGTGGAAGCGGCATACCGTTTGGCTGGAAACGGTTCAACGGTGTTGTTGTCGCCTGCCTGCGCAAGTTTCGATTTGTTTAGCAACTATGAAGACCGCGGAACTCAATTCAAAAAAGCGGTACGTAATCTCTAACCATGAAAAAATCGATACCAGCGAAAGTCGTTGATTTAGTTGAGGCACGTCAACAAGCGCGAGAGCATCAAACCAAGGAATGGGATATTAAATCTTGGGGGAAGTTCAACGGCTTTGAAGTGTTTACTTGGGTGAATCCCAGCCGCGAAAAATTAATTGCGACCCTTGATTCAATGCCTTCGCCAATCTTTTGGGTTAGCACGGAAGACGTGTTTTATGACCAATGCTCGGAATACCAAAATGTTTTTCCGAACGTCAAAAACGTTTTTATTTTGCCAACGCACACTTCCTGTGAAGGCTTTCTGGGCGATACCCAACCGATCGCATCCTTCTTTGAGGTATTTCATAAGCCCGAATTACTTCAGCATAAAGGAATTGTGGTAGTCACTGCAAAAGGAACCCAAGGAGAGCATTTGATCAATGAATTTACTTCCTCGTTAAATCCTATCTTGAAGAAATGAAAAAACTGTTGATTACCTACTTAAAGGGCGATTTGGTTATTTGGATTATAACGCTTTTGTTGTTGGCGTTATCCATTGTGACCGTTTACAGTTTTGTGCCAATTCTAGTAAAAATGGAAGGCAGTAGCCCTTTTCATTATTTGTTCAAACACTTGATTTACGTGGTACTTGG
This sequence comes from Bacteroidota bacterium, assembly GCA_046082075.1. GTDB lineage: Bacteria > Bacteroidota > Bacteroidia > Flavobacteriales_D > Crocinitomicaceae > UBA952. The sequence goes on along the minus strand of JBJTXE010000213.1, from coordinate 245 downwards.
CTTCTCCTCGATTTTTTTCTTGCACCGTGTAGACCCCAAGTACTTTTCCCAAATTGCAAAATTCAGTTATTATTTCGCCGTTGCTCTGTTGATTTTTACGTTTTTTTTCGGAAAAGAAGTCAACGGTGCAGGACGTTGGGTTTCTATTCCCTTAATTGGGTTAACCTTTCAATCCTCCGATTTTGCAAAACTTGCCTTGTTTTTATACTTATCCAGGTTATTGGTCCGCAAAAAAGACAAACTCA
>JBJTXE010000212.1:0-5984 GCA_046082075.1 Bacteroidota bacterium | reverse complement strand
TCAACGGCGATAATTTACACAACTATCGAAGTCCAGCACCCACTGCGAGCACTATTAATCCTACTGAATATGCCTCGGCTGGATACCTTGTTTTCATTCCCGATATACGATATAAAGCGGGGTATCCCGCCAAGGGAGCCTATGATTGCATCATGAGCGGAACCGACTGTCTGATTAAACATTATTCAATCGATTCTACCCGAATGGGCTTGCAAGGCCAAAGCTGGGGAGGATATCAAACGGCCCAACTCATTACGATGACGAATCGATATAAAGCGGCTATGGCAGGAGCTCCCGTGAGCAATATGTTTTCCGCTTATGGCGGAATTCGTTGGGGGAGCGGGCTAAACCGTCAGTTTCAATACGAATCCACCCAAAGTCGAATTGGGGCTACCATTTGGCAACGGCCAGATCTATACCTTGAAAATTCGCCCATTTTTCATCTACCTAAAGTCAACACGCCCTTGCTCATAATGGCAAATGACAAAGATGGGGCGGTGCCGTGGTATCAAGGCATTGAATTGTATACTGGACTCCGTAGGTTGGGAAAACCTTGTTGGATGTTGAACTACAATGACGATGACCACAACCTGATCAAGCTTCCCAACAAAATGGATTTAAGCATTAGAATGCGGCAATTTTTCGATTTCTACCTGAACAACGGTATTCAGCCCCAGTGGATGAAGGAAGGAATTGACGCCCGAGAAAAAGGCAAAGTCTTCAAGTATTAATTCTAGAATCACTAATTTCAGCCCCATGGAATTCTTAGAAAATTTTATCGATGGAGCATACCTAGCTCCTGCGAGCGGTTCATATTTGGATAATGTCAATCCTTCAACTGGTCAAGTTTACGCAAAAATTCCGCTTTCCAATGAGCAAGATTTGGCCATGGCGGTGGATGCGGCTGAAAAGGCCTTCCCGCTTTGGTCTAACTTGTCCGTGAATGAACGAAGTGCCATTTTACTTCGATTAGCCTCCGGCATTGAGGCACGGATGGCAGAATTTGTTGTGGCAGAATCTCGGGACAATGGGAAACCTGAGAAATTAGCCGCCCACGTAGATATTCCAAGAGCCGTTTCCAATTTTCATTTTTTCGCTACAGCCATCGAGCATTTTGCTTCGGAATCGCATTACATGGAAAAGGTTGGAATCAATTTCACAACCCGTCGACCGATAGGAATTGTTGGCTGTATTTCGCCATGGAATTTACCCTTGTACCTCTTTTCATGGAAAATTGCTCCAGCCCTGGCTGCAGGAAATTGTGTGATAGCTAAACCCAGTGAGATAACTCCCTACACGGCTTCCTTACTCGGAAAAATTGCCAACGATGCAGGCTTGCCAGCAGGTGTATTAAATGTTCTTCATGGCACAGGTCCAGCAATTGGGAACGCCATCGTGGCGCATCCGAAAATCAAAGCCATTTCTTTTACTGGGGGAACAGCAACAGGCCAACATATTGCACGTGTGGCGGCTCCGATGTTCAAAAAGTTGAGTTTGGAGCTCGGAGGTAAGAACCCAACGGTCATTTTCCCTGATGTGGATATTGACGCTACGGTGAAAGAAGTCTTTCGCTCTTCGTTTTCCAACCAAGGCCAAATATGCCTTTGCGGTTCGAGAATTTTCATCCATGAAAGCATTTATGAAACCTTTAAAAACGCTTTTGTGGAATGGGTAGCCTCCGCAAAGGTTAGTTTTCCCTCTGACCCTAAGGCGCAAATTGGAGCGGTGGTTTCTCAAGGGCACATGGAAAAAATTTTAAACTACATTGAATTGGCCAAGGAAGAAGGTGGAGTCATTTTAACCGGTGGTCAACGAATAACACTGGACGCTCCTTACCAAGAAGGGTTTTACATTTCCCCTACGGTCATTGAAGGATTACCCAACGATTGCCGCACGAATCAAGAAGAGATTTTTGGGCCTGTGGTTACTCTTATGCCTTTTAAAGACGAAGCCGAGGTACTGAGCTTAGCCAATGGCACCAAATACGGCTTGGCCGCTTCGGTTTGGACTCAAGATTTGAACCTAGCTCACCGCATGGCGGATCGCCTCGAAATGGGGATAGTATGGGTGAATTCGTGGTTGATTCGCGACCTGAGAACTCCCTTTGGCGGAATGAAAGATTCTGGGGTAGGTCGCGAAGGAGGCTGGGAGGCTCTCCGGTTTTTTACAGAACCCAAAAATATTTTCATCAAATATGAATAAGATTGCGGTAGTATTTTTTTTAGGCACAGTTGTTAACCTTTACGCACAGCTACCTCATGGATTTTCATGGAGCGCCAACGGTAAAAAAGCCGTTTGCAAAGGGTTTGAAACGGAAGTGAGAAGTTCGGGCATGAACCTTTGTTTTGAAACCAACGTGTTGATCATTCGTGATACCAACAAGCGCTTACAACAGCTTACATCATTGCCTCTGGGCCTAATTTCGCATGATTTTATCCCCAACGTTTACACGTATCAATCCGAAACAAAATCGCTGGAGGAATTAATGCATGAAAAAGAACTTTGGGAAAGCACCTTTCAAGTTGAAGTTTTTTACAACCAGGTTTTTACCCTAAACGCAGCCTCCAATGACCCAAATTATAACCGTCAATGGGCTATTGAAAATACGGGGGGACCTCTCCACTACAATGGAACGAGCGGGGCAGACATGGAGGTGCTACCTGCTTGGAACCTATCCAAAGGACATGGGGTGAAGGTAGCGGTTTTGGACAGTGGAGTGGATACCCTCCATACCGATTTGATGCCCAATTTATTGCCCGGGTACGACGCATACCAGGACAGTGTTTCGAATACGCACGGATACCCAACGCCGAACTATAGCTCGGACGGTCACGGAACAGCTTGTGCAGGCATCGTTGCTGCAGTTCAAGACAATTCGATTGGCACATCGGGCATTGCGCCAGAGGCACAAATAATTCCAGTTAGGATATTTTATTACCTTCAGTATGCGGGCAACATTGGGGTACAGCCCTTCACCAGTACACTCGGTCTATTAAACGGTGCGTCTTATGCCTGGCGCATTGCAGATTGCGATATTATGAGCACATCTGCAGGGCTAAGTGAATTGTTCATTCAAGCCTTACAAATAAACACCCAATTGATTGATGATGAAATCGACAGTGCTTATCATTATGGTAGAAATGGCCTTGGAGTCGCCATGTTTTTTTCAGCTGGAAATGACGATATCAATGACGTCCTTTGGCCAGCGAAACTACCTACCACGATGGCAGTGGGGGCCAGCGATATGTGCGACCAACGAAAAAAACCGGGAGACTGTTCGGGAGAGAATTGGGGCAGCACTTTTGGGGATTTTCTAGATTTCATGGCTCCAGGGGTTAAAATTGCAACGTCCGACATGACAGGTGCCAACGGATATACTAACAACGGACTAACTTTAACCTTTAACGGAACGAGTGCCGCTTGTCCGAATGCAGCAGGTGTGGGCGCTTTAGTGTTGTCGGCTAATCCCAATTTAACGGCAGAACAAGTCCGTCAAATCTTATCTTGGACAGCGGAAAAGGTAAGTTACAACTACGACAGCATTGCCGCCCTCGGAACGTGGGATTTGCAGGCGGGATATGGGCGTATCAATGCACATTTAGCGGTTTCATTGGCGATGAACACAACCGAAGTTGACCAAAACACCGAGGAACATCCTATAGCGATTTTGGCGAATCCTTCGGGTTCAATTGAACTTAAAAACCAGAGCCCAGAAACTCAATTTGTTGAGCTTGTGAATACCTTGGGGCAGCGATATTGTATAAGGATGGAACCCCATGACGTGTGTCAACAACCTACGGCGCCAGGGGTTTATTTCATGAAGTGCCGAGGGCAGAAGGCCAAAATAGTGGTGATTTAATCCTCCACAGCAACTACGGCTTTGATTTCTGGGACGGCTTTACGGATGGTTTCTTCGATGCCTCCCCGAAGGGTTGACTGCTTCATGGAACAATCGCGGCAGGAACCGGTTAATCTTACCTTAACCTCATGATTTTTAGTTACTTCCACCAATTCCACATCCCCGCCATCGTCGTTTAAAAAGGGACGAATCAATGCAATGGCTGAAAGAACTTTAGAAGTTAGGTCTTCCATGGTATGTTTAAGATTTTAATTTTTGCATGCGCCGAACAAAATTATGAACTAATTCGTCAAATGCCAAGCCAATAATTGAGCCCTTTTGAAGAACAGCTGGCCGCCCAACATCTCCGGCCTCACGGATGCTTTGCACCAAAGGAATGGCTCCTAAGAATTCGATTCCCATTCCGTTGGCGAGGTTTTTGGCTCCATCCCGTCCGAAAATGTAATATTTGTTTTCTGGTAATTCTTCGGGAGTAAACCAAGCCATGTTTTCAACAATCCCCACGATGGGTACATTGAGGCCGTCGACCCTGAACATGTTGATTCCGCGTCGAGCGTCGGCCAAGGCAACTTCTTGAGGAGTACTGATGATAACAACACCGTCCAAAGGAAGCGTTTGGAGGAGGGATAAATGAATATCACCGGTACCAGGAGGCAAATCAATGAGCAAATAATCCAATGCTCCCCAATGTCCTTCGGTGATCATTTGAGTTAAGGCTTTCGAGGCCATTGGGCCACGCCAAACAACCGCATTCTCCTGGTCCGTAAAAAATCCAATGGACAACAATTTTACCTGATGGTTTTCCACCGGTTCAATCAACGACTTTCCTTCTACTTCCACCATGCTGGGGCGTTGTCCTACCACATCAAACATGGTGGGCATGCTCGGCCCATAGATATCCGCATCGATGAGCCCAACCTTATACCCCGCTTGGGCTAGGCCCACGGCTAAATTCGCGGTAAGGGTTGATTTTCCAACCCCGCCTTTACCGGAAGCAATGGCAACGACGTTTTTTACTTCTGGCAAGACCGACCGACGGCCTTTTCGTTCAATACCACTCACGGCAGATACTTTGATCGATAATTCTACATTGGAACCTAGCTCGTTCTCCAACCGAAACCGCACGGCCTCTTCCATGCGCTTTCGGGCATGAAGCGCAGGATTTAAACTGTTAATTTGCAGATCGATTTTATGGTGCTCAATATGCAATTCACCGATAAGATTAGCACTGACAAGGTCTTGTTTGGTTTCTGGGTCTGGAATGACGGAAAGCAACTCTAAAATCCGTTCTCGAGTTATTTGGTTGGACACGGTTTGAAAGATTTAATGGAAGTGAACATTAATTTGGTCGTTTCTATAGGATCCCCTTCCGGCCGATTGGTGATTTCATAAAAGACCCCATTGATAGGGATCAATGCATAAACATGGTAGGAGAGGTGTTCGTAATTTTCGGCGTTATTGGTTTGTGATAATTCTTTACTGTACATTAACATTTGATCGTTCTCTTCAATAATCGCACATTTAAATACCTGGTTATTTAATAGCTGCGTTTTAAATTCTTTTAATCTGCCTTTATTTTCTCCCCAGTCTTCAAGGTATAGCTCGAAATTAGGTCCCGCTGAAATTTTCCATTTAAAATCCTCTTCGTGTTCAATTTTGGTTTTAAAGGAGGCGCCTATTCCTGCCGTTTCATCAGGAATGTGGATGGTTGCAGGCAGGTCGTAAGGACTTAAATCAACTTTTAAAAACTGATACAAGTCGTCTGAAGTTGCTTTAGGTTCGCTTACGTTATTTGAACATGAGTGGATAAAACAGGTTAAACAAACTATAAAGAAAATACGGAAGGGTTTATACATGGTTGAACGAAGATATATACTTTTGACGAAAACAAAAGGATGAATCGAAAGTTGGCTGCTGCCTCATTTTTTTTACTGGCATTTTCCGTTTGTTTAGGAGCCTTTGGCGCCCACGCCTTGAAGGATTTAGGGGATGTGAGCGCTCAACAAACCTTTGAAACAGGCGTCCGCTATCAGTTTTATGGGTCTTTTGTTTTAATCCTTATGGCATTTCGCAAGGAGTTCAATGTCCTCAATTTAAGGCGATGGATTCGTGTTTTTGGTATTGG
>JBJTXE010000211.1:0-3381 GCA_046082075.1 Bacteroidota bacterium | reverse complement strand
CCTCTTTAAAAACCACTCAGCAAAAAAGCACAAGGCAATCAGCAACAATAAAAACCAAGAATCTACTAAATCCCAAAATTCTGTAGAAATACGCTCAATGGAGGTAATATCGGATCGTTTTTCAAGGTTGACCAAGGCCCTTTCATAATCTCGAAAAGGGTAGTAATTTCCACCGGATTGTTTCGATAATTGTTGTAGGATTCCGTGATTGGCGGCATTGACACTTCGTTCTAATGAAATGTCATCCACGAGGAAGTCGCCCTGTTTGCTGTACCATTTGTTGTCATATTTGGCCTCGGCTTTCCAATGGTATTTTCCAGGAGGGAGTGTTCCGAAATCGAGGTGATACCCTTTATTGATAACACTGAATTCTTGGACATACTTCTTGCCATTTTCTGCCGTTACTTTAAGGCTGATTTTAGGCGTTGTAATGGGCTCTAGACTCGCGTTGTAGAAATTTGCGTTTACACTGATTCGATCATTCTTTGAAAAACGTTTTTCGAACTGTACACTGAGACCCATTCCTTGACGTTGGACCATCAGATAAGCGTAAGCCCTAAGGAAAAGTTGATGGAATTGTTCGTGGTTTTTATTCTTTTGATAATCCGCAAGTCGCCACCTCCAAAGGCCTTCACCGAAGATTAGTCCGTGGCTTAATTTTGCTTGTTTGTTAAAATAGAACAATGGCTCTTTTTTAACGGTGTTTCCAATTTTTTGATAAAGAAGCGTTTCGTAATTACCCTTGGGAGAAATTACGCCGAATTTGGCCAGTAACGGTGGGTAGAATTCTATGGAGTTTTTCAGTTCTTCCTGGAGTTCGAAAGAGGTGAACCCTGCATTCAACGAAGCTTGAACTTCATCCAATTGACCTCGTTGGTTACTGAAATTAAATAAATCCAGACCGTTGATGGTTCCGTTGGAAACATTTCCTGGAATGACGAAAAGTACGGGAATTTTATTTTTTATGAAGTAGTCTATTGTTGGTTGATCGTTGGGTAAATTTGGACCATGCCATACTACTAAATCGGGCTTCATCTTTTTATTAAGTACCGTTTGGGGAGTTTCAACGGTTGTTTGGTAATTCTCGTTTGACTCGGCCGCACTGCGCAAAGCTGCAAGGTCGGGATGAGGTGCCGTTGCAACGAAGCAAATGGAGTTTCTCGAGTCTATGATTTCAACATAACACGTTTTAGAATTATTGGTTCTGGAATGTTCACCTTGCAGATATTCAATCGAAACAGTATACGCCTGAAAACCTGTTTTTTGAGCCTCAACCTGAAAGCCTACTTGTCGAAAAGCATACGGTTCATTTTTGTATTCAACGGTTTTACTTTGGATGGTTTTACCCTGGTTTATTAAGCGAACAACCGCTTTAGTGTTCTTGATTTTAAAGGCTTCAATATCCACTTCAATCGGAAATATGTCGTTGAGAAAGACAACATCATTGTAGTACATATTCCCAATAAGATGGTCGCGTTTGGGTGTGGTGTCACCTATTCCAAGTGAAATGATAGGGGTCAAACTAAGTTGTTCAGCTGCATAAGCAGGGTTGTCACCGGAGTTGTAATTCCCATCGGTGGCAAAAAGTACAGCGCCAATGTTTCGGTTTAAATACTGTTCTGACAAATGTTTAAAGGCTAACTCAAGGTTGGATTCCTCTTCGTTTAAAAGCACTTCGCCGTTTTCTTTGATTTGGCTGCCAATAGAATAAAAATACAGGTCGTACCTGTTGCCAAATTGATCGTTAACTTTCTCCTTGAATTTATTCAATTGTTGAGCGATACTCCCGCTGTCCTCAAATCGTTTAATCGAAGACGAGTTGTCCAATAAAGTGATGAGCGCCGGGCGCTCAACCGTGGATTGATTTAAGAGGAGTGTTATTTTTAATAACATCAACATGAGTAAGAACAGACCTAAACCACGAAGGACTGGTAAGATGCGTTGAACCGTTTTTGACTGGGTTTTTAACCATGAGTTGTCTCGGTAAAAATACCAGGCCAGTCCAAACGATAACGGTAACAATAGTAGCACCCAGAAAAGCGAATACGACGCTTGAAAAGTCATGATGCGAAAGTACGAAAATTAGCCCATTAATTGTTGTTGGAGTCGAAATGGAAACCGTTATTTTCGTAGCTTTGCCGAAAATTAATTCAAAATGACCAAGGAAGTTTTTATTTGTTCGGCCGTTCGTACTCCAATGGGTTCGTTCATGGGCGCATTTGCCAATGTTGCTGCGACGGAACTCGGTTCCATTGCCATTAAAGCAGCCGTGGAGCGTGCTTCGGTGGATGTAGCGATCATCGATGAAGTATTTATGGGAAATGTACTTCAGGCAGGTGTAGGGCAAGCCCCAGCAAGGCAAGCCGCCTTGGGAGCAGGACTTGGTAACAACGTTCCTTGTACCACCGTGAATAAAGTGTGTGCCTCCGGAATGAAAGCCATTATGTTAGGAGCTCAATCGATCCTTGCAGGAGATAATCACCTTGTGGTAGTGGGTGGTATGGAAAACATGTCCCAAACACCTCACTACGTGAGCGGTAGAAACGGCACAAAATTCGGAAACATAACGATGCTGGATGGCATAACCAAAGACGGATTACTGGATGTTTATTCCAAGGTTCCGATGGGTAATTGCGCAGAGATTTGTGCCAAAGAACACCAAATTACAAGGGAAGAACAAGACGCTTTTGCCATCGAGTCCTACCGAAGAGCAACCGCAGCTTGGGATTCTGGTAAATTCGAGGACGAAATAGTAGGGGTACCGGTTCCTCAGAGAAAAGGTGATCCATTGTTAGTCACGAAAGACGAAGAATTTACCAATGTCTTCTTGGACAAAATACCAGGGTTGAAGCCTGCTTTTGATAAAGAAGGCACCATTACGGCTGCAAACGCATCAACCTTGAACGATGGAGCTTCGGCGTTGGTTTTGGCTTCTGCTGAGGCCGTTGAAAAACACGGTTTAAAGCCCATCGCGAAATTGCTTTCCTATTCAGATGCGGCACAGGCGCCGGAGTGGTTCACGACTGCACCTTCTTTAGCGGTGCCTAAAGCCCTCGAAAAAGCGGGGTTGTCGGTCAACGATGTCGATTTTTGGGAGCTGAATCAAGCATTCTCTGTCGTTGGTATTGCGAATGCTCGAATTCTCGGATTAGACGCTTCAAAAGTGGATGTTAACGGTGGAGCAGTTGCCTTAGGCCATCCACTAGGAAATTCCGGTTCTAGAATTGTGGTAACCCTGATTCATGTGTTAAAACAAAACCAAGCTAAAATAGGTGGTGCGGGCATTTGCAACGGAGGAGGAGGAGCATCAGCTTTAATCGTTGAGAATATCTAACTAAAACATTAAGCAGTGTAAAGGTCGGTTATGCCGGCCTTTTTTTA
>JBJTXE010000210.1:0-2042 GCA_046082075.1 Bacteroidota bacterium | reverse complement strand
CGGTTCAACGGTTTTCAAGACCGCCGCAATCGACCACTCTGCCAACTCTCCGCGGCAAAAGTAATGATTGTTCCCGTAATTACAAGGCCTTTGGTAATGAAAATTCCATTTATCAAGTCCTATCGTAATTGTGTTATGACCTTTTTGGGTTTATCCAATGGCGTGAAGCAAAATATACGTGGGGAAAACTCAGCGCCGCAAGAAAAATGAAAACCTGTCCCCAAGTAAGGGGTACTACCGTTAAAACGGCCAATAACATAAGTAAAGATCCCAAAGTGAACGGCCACGCTTTTAACCATAAACGTTGATGGGTCAAACCTAATTCAACCTGCAACTGTTGCCAACCGTGGAGGCTGTGTTGAAATATGAAAAACGCTCCAAATGCGGGAATTAAAGGGATTTTAGTTAGCACCAACAGCGCCAAAACGCTTCCAATAAGACCAATCCTTGGCATTATTCGCACAAATAACAAGCCGCCAAGTCCAATCCAAAGATTGGTAAAAAAACTCGGCACAATGAATGAATCGGGAAAAGGAATGTCCATTTCAACAAGAACCCGGATAACCTCTACATCATGACTTAAGAGCAAAGCACCTAAAAAATAGACTCCCCACAAAAATGCCCAACGCCAATTCGTACGATTCCAAAAAGCGAAGTCCGTCATTCCAAAATGCCAAGCGGAAAAGGTTAAAAAGAACAGCAAACCCAACCAGGGTATTAAGAAGAATAACCCAAAGACCAAAGCTCCCATAGCTAAGTATCCTGCAATATACCCCACGATCTTCCTTCCAGATGGTTGATCAAGCACCACCAAATGATCTAAAGCCCCATGAGGTATTCCCACCGCTAACATTCCCAGCCCTAAGGTACCATATAACACTTCGCGCTGACCCAAGGTATGCATCAACAAAGACCATAAAGCACCCCAAAATACCGTCGGCACTTTTCTTAGGTTAAAAAAAATCCTCCAACGAAAATCTCGAAAAGCTGCCATCAAGAACAGCCCGAGAGGCAAACTCAATAACACCTTCATCTCCTCCATCCTAGAAGAACGCTCGTCCAAGAAACGAAAGACCCGTTCCATAGGATTTCGCTGAAATAACTGCTGAAAAACCACGCTTCCTTTCTCCGGCCGATCACGAAGAATTTGCAGTAACAGCCGATCATAATATTGAAATCGATTCGTTGCTGCTGGGGCTGCCGCCTCGTTGTATTCTAATTCCTGCACCAAACGTTTAGCGTGTTGCAATGAACGTTCAAATGAATAACCGGTGCTGGGCTTAAGTCTTCCCGCTCGTTCTCCGGTATGCATGCATTGGCGAGTGGAACTCGGAACATCGATCGCTCCAATAAACATAGGGATCCTCCCTTGTTCTCGTTCCAGAATGGAAAAGTTGATAGAACGTCCGTCCAAGTATCGGTGCAGCGCTTGTTCCGCTTGATCCGCGGTAATTGGTAGTTCACCAAAACGCGTGATTTCTACTAATGCACGGTGTTCATTAAAAGGCAGAACGTACATGAACTGCGTTGCTCCCTCCTGTTCCACGTTGAAGTCCACCATCGTAAAACATCTGGGGTCAAAAGCGCTCTCTTCTGTCTGAATTTCCCAACCGTAAAAACTTTGCCACAAGCGTGCTTCCGATCGGTGCGGAGGAAAATAGGTCGGAGGCCGGTTGTCAAATACTTTTACAGCTTGAAAAACCTGCCCATTGAGGTCTAGCACATTACGTTTCTCCTTCCCTTCCACGAGACCCTCAAAACGCGCTTCGATGTACATTGCTTGTTCCCTCTCCAAGAGCTTGCTTACAGACTCATTCAATGCAAGCCCCGATATCCGATAATAGGACAAGGTATCCAAGGATTGCATGCTGTTCCCAACGTTGACATTTTTCCATTCGTGCTCGACTACCCCTGATAAAAAGCTGCTATTAACTTGTTGGGGCTTCATCCAAAAACAAAAGGTGCGATCGTTTTGACGTTTATTTGCAGGCTCAATCACCAAAATCCGTTTGCCTCGAAGCAAGCCACGTTCCTCAAGTTCG
>JBJTXE010000209.1:0-3554 GCA_046082075.1 Bacteroidota bacterium | reverse complement strand
CCGATTCCAATTCCGGCTCCTAATACAGCAATTCCTGCACCTATCGCCGCTACACTTCCAAACATTCCTGGCATAATATATAGTTTAAAAAATTACAAATTAATGATGCTCGTCTTCCACCGCTGCTCCTATGAACAGTGCCGACAACATCGAAAACAAATAGGCCTGTAAAAAAGCCACTAACACCTCTAATAACGAAATAAACAAAGCCATTGGCACGGACAAGCCCGCCCAAGCCGCTGATTTATTTAGGAAAATTATAGAAAACAACGCTAAAACAATGATGTGCCCCGCCGTCATATTGGCGAATAAACGAATCATTAACGCAAAAGGCTTCGTAAATATCCCAACAATTTCAATAGGTATCATGATAGGGAGCAAGACCTTTGGAACTCCGGGGGTAGCAAAAATGTGCTTCCAATAGTTTTTATTCCCGCTGAATAAAGTAATCATCAAGGTACAACACGCCAAAAAAAATGTCACTGTAATATTGCCGGTTAGGTTAGCCCCTCCTGGAAAAATAGGAATCATTCCAAGCAAGTTATTAATCAAGATGAAAAAGAAAACCGTAGTTAGAAAACCTATGTACTTTACATGTTTACCGTGGGGTAAATTTGGGATTGCTACCTCGTCTCGCACAAAAACAATCAACGGTTCAATAAACTTGGCAATACCTTGCGGTGCAATTGCACCTTTTCTTTTATAGTAACTTGCGGTAGTTAACATTATTACCACTAAAAGAAATGACCCAATAAATAAGGAAAGAACATTCTTGGTAATCGAAAAGTCCCAAGGGGTAGCATTGATTGGATGTTCACCATGAAACTGCAACTTTCCTTCGTTCAAAGCATAAATCTTTTCATGCAACATGGCGTAACCCGCCGCAGGACCAACTCCCAACAGATACGATTGAACTGTTCCGTCTTCCAAGGTGTCTACCGCCTCTTTTCCATGGTAAAAATTAGAAGAGCTAAAACACTTAATTCCACCATCTATTAGCAATACAGGTAAGGATATGGATGCCGCTGAATGACCCTCGCCCCAAAGATGCCACTCATGAGCATCTTGAATGTGGTGCATGATGCTGAACTCTTCGTTGGCACGAACCGCTAGGGGAGTTAAAAAGAAGCTTCCTAAAACCACGAAAAGGGCACGAAGAACAATGATTTTCATGAAAACGCTTTTCAAATTCGGTGCAAAGATACTAATTCTTTCCGTTTACCGAGCGATTAAAAATTCTTTTTATTCCTTTTTGCGAACGGCTTTGTACATCTTAATTGCGAACAAAAGCAAGAGGGCCAAGGCCATGAAACCGATGCTTGCATAGATCCAATTGGTGCTGTCTTTCAGTACGATGATGAATACAATAATGACCAATAGCAAGGTTGCAACCTCGTTCCAAATTCTCAAAGCTCCGCTGCTCCAATGAAACTTACCGCGTGTCAAATCAAAATATATTTTTTGACTAATAAAATGGTATACTAATAACAGGAACACAAATCCTAGTTTCAAGTGCATGTAAAACTCTTTCAACAATTGAGATTGAACCCACAATAACATAATTCCAAAAACCAAGGTTAATACCATGGCTGGTGTCGTAATGATCCACCACAACCTCCGCTGCATAATCTCAAATTGCTCGGTTAATATCGTCCTGGACGGCTCCTCTTTTTCACTCGCCTCTACCGAATAAATAAAAAGCCGGACCATATAAAAAAGACCGGCAAACCAACTCACCATAAAAATGATGTGCAAGGACTTGACAACACCGATGTTTTGAAGCAACCATTCCATACAACAAATTTACGCAAATATGAGGCTCTTACCGCTCAGGCCTTGCCTTAATTCCTTATTTTTGTTCATCATGAAATTCTTGACGCTCATCGCATTGCTTGCCGCTCTTGGTACAAACCATGCACAAATCCTTTCCTTGAGCGGACATTACGAAGGAATGAACCTGTTCGTTTCCAACCCTATCAAGTCCGACGGATACGGGTATTGCATCGATAAAGTACTGGTTAACGGAAATATTCTTCCCGCCTCCATTCAAACAGAAAATTTTGAAATCGACCTCAGTTTGTTTCAGTTGAAGAAAGGAGATGAAGTGTTTGTTGAACTGGAACACGGGGAAGGATGCACCCCGAGTTTTGTAAATCCGGAAGTACTATTACCGTTTAGCACCTTCGAAATCACCGCTATTTCAGCCACAAGCGATGGAAAAATTTCATGGAGCACCAAAAACGAATCGGGAAAACTAGCCTTTGAAATCGAACAATTCAAGTGGAACCGATGGGTAGTTGCCGCTGAAGTGCTCGGGAAGGGTCAAAAAACCACGAATGCTTATTCCCTCGAAATCATTCCCTGCAGCGGAGAAAATAAAATTAGGGTTTCACAAACGGACAATACCGGAAATACACGCAGTTCGAAAACCATCACTTTTACCTCAAAATTAAAAGCTGTATCCTTGAGTCCAGTCAAGGTAAAATCAACAGTTTACTTTAAAGCGGAACAAATCGCCGTTAAAACCAAATACGAGGTCTATGATGCTTTTGGAAACTTACTTAAGAAAGGATTCGCGGATCACATTGACTGCGCCGACTTATTAAGTGGCATTTACCTCGTTAACTACGACAACAAAACGGAAAAAATTATCAAATACTGATGCTGTTAAAAATTGAACACCTAGGTATCGCCGTAGATAGCCTCGAAGAGAGCATCCCTATCTACGAAGCCCTTCTCAACACCCCTTGTTATAAAAAGGAAGCGGTAGTTTCCGAAGGCGTAATGACCGCCTTTTTTCAAGTCGGCCCCAACAAAATTGAACTACTAGAGGCCTCTAACCCCGACTCTCCTATTGCCAAGTTCCTTGCCACCAAAGGCAAGGGATTTCATCATGTTGCGTTCCAAACCGACAACATCGAACAAGAAATCGAACGGCTTATCGGCAAAGGCTTTACCCTCATCCATCAAACCCCCAAAGAAGGCGCAGATCGCCAAATGATCGCTTTCCTTCATCCGAAATCTTCCGATAAATTGTTGGTGGAACTTTGCCAAGAAAAGTTTTAAGCGTCTTATTTAGACTGATTCTAAATTGAATTGTGTGACAGTTTCATGACACTTCACCAAGCTTGGTTTATCAATTTTGCAGACACTTATTTCTGTTTATGGCGTTAGAGGAGTTGAACCGTTTGAATACCTTGGCTTTCACCCATCGGGTATTTGATGTTGCCCGCATAGGTGCACTCCACATTGAGCCCGAAAACCTGTCCTCACGCCTTACCCCGATCAAAGAGAAATTTGGATTACAAGAACTCCTGATGCTCTCCACCTGCAACCGCGTGGAATTCAGTTTCCTTCATGAGGGCCCTACTTCTCCCGATTTTAATAAAGCTTTGCTTCAGGAGGTATATGCCGGAATTGACGCTGCTGATCTCCATGAATTCGCTGAAAAACTTGAACATTACCATGGCAACCAAGCGGTAGAACATGCCATGTCGGTGGCTTCATCCGTAGACTCCATGATCATTGGTGAACGGGAAATCATTACCCAAACA
>JBJTXE010000208.1:0-3642 GCA_046082075.1 Bacteroidota bacterium | reverse complement strand
ACTTTTCCATCGCTGTCAAAAGCTTTAATCTTATCCAAAACCGACTCGTTACCCACTACAACGATGTTGTAGTTGTTCGGTTTGATGTAGGTTTTTGCCATGCGGCTCAACTCCGCAGCGTCGATGCTTTCTAAGCGTTGTAGGTAATTTCGGTAATAGTCTTCTGGGAATTTGTATTTACTGATGTTATAGGCAAAGCGAGCAATCGTTTGCGGTCTTTCCAGCGAACGGGCGAAACTTCCGTTTTTAACCGCCTTCGTCAATTCAAGTTCCGGTGTAGTAATGGTTTCGTTCAACAAGCGGTTCAATTCGTTAATAATTTCTTGAATCGCCGAATCGGTAACCGCGTTTCGGAAATTTCCGCTGATGGAAATCCAACCTCCAAGGTCTTGGTTGTTCAATCCCGAATAACATCCATAGGTAAAGGCTTTGTCCTCACGAAGGTTTTGCATTAAACGCGTACCAAACCCGCTTCCGCCAAATACGTCGTTTAAAACCGACATGGCCAATTGATCTTGGTTGCCCATGCGCATTGGGATTGGAAAGGACACTTGGATTACCGATTGAACTGCCCCCGGTTTGTTGACAAAATACACTTGATTGCCATTGCTCTTGATCGGGTCTTTGTATTCTGCAACGACCGGTTTTGGACCTTGCCATGTTCCGAAATAGGTATTGATCATCTTTTCGGCTTGAGCTCGGTTGATATCACCTACAATCACTAAGTAAGCGCCTTGTGGGGTAAAGTGCGACCGATAAAATTCTTTCACATCGGATAAGGTAATGGCGTCCAACGTGGTGAAGGTCATAACCTCTCCGTAGGGATGTTTGGGGAAATTAACCTTAACGGTAGCATTACCGGCCATTCCAGCAGCTTCTGATTTCAAGGAAACCATTCCTGATCGCAGCTGGTCGGAGATGCGTTTGAATTCGTCTTCTGGAAAGGACGCATTTTTCGTAACATCCGCCATGAGGGATAATCCTTGGTCCAAATGCTTGGTAAGCACGGACAGGTAAACATTGGAAGCACTTGCGCTCAACGAAGCTCCTAAGAAATCAATTTCTTTATCCAACTGGTCTTTGTTTCGGGAAGAAGTGCCCGACATCACTAAGGAACCGGCTAATTCGCTTAGCCCTGCTTTTTCACCTTCCAAGGTTGCTCCGCTTCCCAGCGTTAAGTCAAAGGAAACTTTGGGGAGTTTATGGTTTTCGGAAAGAATAACGGTGATTCCATTAGCGGTGGTCCAAGTTTCGGTAGGTTTAATTTGAATTTGTGCAGCAGGTGCTGGTTTGGGCATGATGGAACGGTCAAGTTGTCCATAAACTAGACCAAGGGCACCAAGCAATACGAAAGATAATAAGAACTTCATGGGTTATTTTTCTTTGGGTAAATAATAAAGAATGACTCGGGCGTTATTGTTCAGGTAGGTTTTCGCTACGCGTTGGATGTCGGCTCGCGTTACTTTTCGGTACAGATCCAACATTTGATTAACCCGTGCTGCGGAACCAAAATACACGTGGTTATCCGCTAAACTTTCCGCGATTCCAGCCACCGAGGAGTTGGCTTCAATAACTTGTTTTTCAAATTTGTTCAACACCGATTGGTATTCTTCTTCCGTGATCAATTCATTTTTAATCGCCTCGATCTGGGCATCAAAGGCCGACTTCAAGGAACCCATCGATGCTTGGTCTTTTGCAAGCGCCAAGAAGATGTTCATGCCTCCGTCTTCAAGTCCGTAATTAAAGGAACTCGCGTAGGTTGCAATTTGTTGTTTTTCGACTAAATTTTTATTGATTCTTGAACTGTTTCCTCCCGAAAGGATTTCGTTCATGAATTCCAAGGCATAGGCATCAGGGTGCTTTTGGTCCGGAATTTTATACCCCATAAATATGGCCGGTAATTGAATGTTGTCGTAAATGGTGTCCTCAATGGTTTGTTTAAGAGGATCGTTGTCCTTAGTCGTTCTGGGAATTACCGTAGGGGCAGCACTCAATTTAGCATACAGTTCGTTACCTGCTTTGTTGGTGCCTAACTTAGGATTTTTAGTGTTTACCTCCGTTTTAGCTACACCGTATTTCGTTTTGAAAGCATCGTCGCTCAAGGCCAATTGGTCACGGTACAGGTTAATCGCTTGTCCAGAAGGAATGCTGCCGAAATACAATTCAATCCATTTTTTGGTTTGTTCCAAGGGAATGTCACCCGCAATGGAAAGGGTAGCGTTGGCAGGAACGTAAAAGTCTTGGTAAAACTGCACATAGTCTTTTTCTTGGGCAGCATCCAGGTGTTCCATGGAACCAATAGGCACCCATCGGTAGGGGTGTTTTGGGAAGGCGCGTTGAAACATTTCCGAAATAAAGCTCGCGTAAGGTTGGTTATCGACCCGCTGCCGTTTTTCTTCCTTCACAACACTTCGTTGCGTTTCAATGCCCACATTTTCAACCTTCGCATGCAACATGCGTTCGCTCTCCAACCAAAGCCCAAGTTCTAACTGGTTGGACGGGAGGATTTCGTAGTAATAGGTACGGTCTTGTGAGGTATTAGCATTCAAGGTTCCTCCGTTTTTCTCAACCAATTTGGAATATTCTCCGCGTTCGATGTTTTGAGAACCTTCGAACAATAAATGTTCGAAAAAATGCGCAAACCCAGTTCGAGAAGGGTTTTCATTTTTTGATCCAACGTGATAGAGCACCGAAACCGCAACTATAGGAGTGGCGTGTTCTTCATGCAGAATCACATGAATTCCGTTGGGTAAATCGTATTCGATATAATTAATTTTGTTTTGAGCGTACATCGGGAAAAAACCCACCAATGCACTAAACCCTGCTAGCCAATATTTCATGTACTTTTTTTTTGCGCTAATTTACAATATTTAACGGTAGCTAACCGATCATCGATTTTTATCACGGAAGATTAGTACTTGGTACTAAAATTGTCCTACCTTTGAATATGCGGCAAAAAGCGTGGTTTGGTTTGGTATTGCTTTGTTTCATAAACGCTCAAGCTCAAACCGTTGTTCCGTTTCGAGATTTCAATAATTTTTTCTTGACGTACGAGAACGGAGGATTTAAGACCCTCGAAATTCAACCTGTAAAAGATTACAAAGCAGGGGATGAATTCGTCGCTTACATCGATACTCGGGGTAATTTACGCCTGTACGACGGTCGTCAACGCAAGGATATTACGAATTTAAATGTAGAATATCAGGTTTCAGACCATTTATTGGGTTATATGATTGGACCAACGCTCAATATGTGGGAGCGTGGAAGGTTACAAACCTTGACGTATTTTGGGAGAAATTTTTTAGTGAAGGATTCCCTCATTCTTTTCGAGGATACCCGTTTCAATACCTTGAATGTATACTGGAGGAAAAATACCATGCCATTAGCCACAATTATTGGCGATTTATCCGTTCCGACAACGGTCGGGGAGAACATTGTTGTTTTCAAGGATAATGGAAACTTGTACAAGGTTTTTCACGAGGGATTGATTTATGAAATCTTTTCATGGAGCGGAGCCGTTGATTTTCAATTAGGCACCGATATAATATGCTTTAATGATCCAACGACGCGAACTTTTGTAGCCTTTGAAAACGGGCAGTTTGCCGATGTTGAAAGCCAATACATGCGAAAATACAAAGCGGG
>JBJTXE010000207.1:0-8738 GCA_046082075.1 Bacteroidota bacterium | reverse complement strand
TGTTGATGAAGGAAGTAATCAAGCCATTATTCCTGCTCATTTTAGAGATGTCTCTGATGTGAGCGGTGCGGGCGACACCGTAATTGCGGTAGCTACGCTAGCTTTATGTTCAGGGCTTTCATCACAACAAGTGGCCGCCTTGGCAAACTTAGCAGGAGGAATGGTATGTGAACACTCCGGGGTTGTAAGTGTTAACCGTTTGGAACTGTTGAACGAGGCGAATAAACTGAAAGAATTCCATGACTAAACCTGTTGTAAAACCTTATAATACCGAACAATCCAAAAAGGAAGAAGTAACCTCGATGTTCGACAATATCGCGCATCGTTATGATTTTATGAATCACTTTCTTTCTTTAGGAATTGATAGGATTTGGCGAAGAAAAGCGGTGCATTCATTGAAAGCCATCGAGCCTAACGTTATTTTAGATATTGCCACGGGAACGGGTGATTTTGCGATTGCTCTTTTAAAGCTTAAACCGAAGAAAATCATCGGTTTGGATATTTCCAAGGGAATGTTGGAAGTTGGAAAGAAGAAAATGCAAGACCGTAAAATCGATCACATCATTGATATGCAGCATGGGGATTCAGAAAACTTGCCTTTTGAAGACGGTACGTTCGATGCCGTAACCGTGGCATTTGGCGTGCGCAACTTTGAAAATTTAAAACAGGGGTTATCAGAAATGTTGCGGGTAACGCGGACCGATGGAAAAATTATCATTCTTGAATTTTCGAAGCCAAAGAAGTTTCCGATTAAACAATCTTTTGCAATCTATTCCAAGTACGTTATTCCTTTCTTTGGGAAAAATATTGCTAAGGATGAAAAAGCCTACGCCTATTTACCTGAAAGTGTCAGTGTTTTTCCAGAAGGCAAGGAATTCACGGACATTCTTTCGGAATTGGGGTATAAATCCGTCAAAGCCCAAACCGTGAGTGGAGGAATAGCAACGTTGTACAGTGGTACAAAATAATGCAACTAAATCGGTATTTTTACGTTAGTCCACCCGATGCGATTAATCCTTCTTTTTAGTCTTTTAGTCCTGAATTTTAGCGCCTTTGGACAAAAGTTCAAGCAGGAGCGTTATAAAAACTTTGATCGCCGCTTATTTCATTTTGGTTTTATGTTGGGGTTTAATACTATGGACTTTACCCTCTACCCAGAATTAAATAATTACGAGAATTATGGCCTCTTATCCGTAGAGAACGATGCACAGCCCGGGGCCCAACTAGGAATTCTAACCACCATGCGTATTGGAACGCCGATGGTTCGGTTGCGTTTTATTCCTACTATCTCGTTTCAAGAAAGATCTATTAAATATCGTTATGAAGACACTACCAAACTTGGTTATCGTTTGGAGGACGAACGGGTAAACTCAACGAATTTGGATTTTCCATTGATGTTGCAATTCCGTACGCGCCGTCTGAACAATTTTGCCGCCTATTGTTTAATCGGTGGTCAATATTCTATCGATCTACAATCGCAAGAAAAGGCATCCCAGAATTATATCGACCCATTCATCAAGATTAAACGTATTGATTGGCAAGGTCAAATTGGTGCGGGACTTGAGTTTTTTGCGCCTTATTTTAAGTTTGGTTTGGAGTTGAAATATACCCAAGGATTTGCCAACAGTTTTGTTAAGGACAATACCTATATTGCTGCTCCAATTCGATCCTTGTACAACCGTGGCTGGGTAGTTTCCTTTATTTTTGAAGGATGATCCATACGTTTTCATTCGCTTGTTCCCCCGAAGAAGCCCAAAATGAAGCTTTTATTCAACAGCAGATTGAGGCAGAATGTGGACCTCAATTCGTTCATTACCGTTGGAAAAAACGAAGTATCGACGCTCGATCACGTACCATCAAAATCAACGCGACCTTCGAGTGTTCCAAAACACCTTTGCCTTCAAGGATTCGAAATTTTACCTTTAATGACGTAAGCCATTGTCCTGAAATTCATATTGTTGGAGCTGGACCAGCGGGTCTTTTTGCTGCCTTGTTCGCCCTAATGAATGACCGTAAACCCGTGATCTTTGAACGCGGAAAGGACGTTCGATTACGAAGACGAGACTTGGCCCAAATCAGCCGATTGCAAACCATTAACGAGGAATCAAACTATTGTTTTGGTGAAGGGGGTGCTGGAACCTATTCCGACGGAAAGCTCTACACGAGGTCCAAGAAACGAGGGGAAGTGCAGCTAGTGTTGGAATTACTGGTACATTTTGGGGCGGATGAAAACATTTTAGTTGATGCTCACCCGCACATCGGAACGAATAAACTTCCTAAGATTATTGAAAATATTCGTGAATTCATTCGCGCAAAAGGTGGGAAAGTTTATTTTGACTCCAAATTAACTGGACTTCGACTTAAGGGAAGAGCCCTAACCCACCTTGAAATCAATGAATCGCTCAATGTTCCTGTAAATCAGGTGATTCTTGCCACGGGACATTCGGCGCGAGACGTGTTTTATTTGTTGCATCAATCGAGAATTCAACTATTACCCAAACCTTTTGCCTTGGGTGTGCGTGTGGAGCATGCTCAAGAACTCATCGATCGTCTGCAATACCATGGTCGATTAAACGATGAATTCCTTCCTCCTGCCTCCTATTCTTTGGTGGAACAAGTGGACGGCAAAGGCGTGTATTCTTTCTGCATGTGTCCGGGCGGGATTATAGCCCCATGTGCAACTCGAAACGGAGAGGTAGTGACCAATGGATGGTCGCCGTCGAAACGTAACAACCCTTACGCCAATTCGGGAATCGTGGTAGCCATTGAACCATCGGACTTCGAAAACCCTTTGGATCCCTTGGTTTGTTTGAAGTTTCAAGAATCCGTGGAACGCGCATGCCATGATGCCGCCGGAAACCATCAACACGTTCCTGCTCAACGGTTAAAGGACTTCGTTGAGGGCAAGAAATCGGATAGTTTCCCCAGATCCAGTTACACACCTGGAATTGTCAGCGTTCGATTAGATCAAGTATTACCAAGATTTGTAGCCGCTAGGTTGCAAAAGGCTTTCCTTGCATTTAACCAAAAAATGCCCGGATTTTTAACCAACGATGCCGTAGTGCATGCGCCTGAATCACGTACCTCCTCCCCTGTTTTGATACCAAGAGATAGGGAACGATTACATCACGTGGAGGTCAAGAACTTATACCCCTGTGCCGAAGGAGCAGGCTACGCCGGAGGAATTGTTTCCGCAGCAATCGATGGATTGAACTGTGTGGAGGCAATAATTAGTCAATAATCCAACTTCCGCCGCTTTGTTCCTTCATGTGTTCTTTTACACGAAGAAATATACGTACGTCTTCTTTTGTATTTTAATAACCCCGAACGTTATTTCAGGCGAAGTATTTTGTTGGGTGATTTCAAAAATGACACGCAGGGTAATCATACTCCTCCGCTTTTCGTAAGTTTGGTTCTGTCGACATCATAAAAAGCCACGTGTCCTTAATAACAGAAAATTTCTTTCAATTAAAAATTTTTCGATACATGCGATAAAACCAATCGATCGTGATTTTGGCATTGGGGAAGTCTTTATAGGTCTTGGGCAATAATTCAAGAATTTGGTTTAGTTCTTCGACCGAAATACCGAATTTTTTGGCTACGTATTCCTTGTCCTGTTTAATTGATTCTTCCTTATAGGGCAGCCCTTTTAATAATTCAAGTGCATCTTCTCGACTCATTTGTCCACTGACAATTAACGAAGAACACGTAGCTCTTCGATAATCCATGTTGTACTTGGTAGGCATCGCATAAGATTGCCAGAAAGCGGTAATCCTAGATTCATGATGTTTTCCGCCATAATCTGTCCAATCATATTCTCTTTTTAGAAACGCTTTGGCCGCATCTTTGTCGTAATCAATTTTATTGAGTGGGTAAATGGTTTTTATGCCATGGATAAATTTATATCGAATTTCATCGGTCAATCCAACCAAAGGAACTTTTTTTATCGGAGTATTACCGTAAGTTCTGACAATGTGTCGATACAATTTCACATCCTTCATTACATGGTAGCCCCAAGTCAAAGGCAATATTCCTTCCCCGCAATAATTGCCGCCAGATAGAATGTATTTTATGCCGTGTTTACGTGCGGTTTTGTAGGCAGCTGCAAGTATTGCGATGTCTGTCGGCATTTCGATATCGACAATAGAGGATTTTAAGAAAGCGAGTTGAATTTCTTTGAATTCCTCCCAATCGAGAACAACACTGGTGTAATCCACATCAAGCTTGTCGACTACTTTCTTGATATTTCTTACGGAATTTTCAGAGTTCCATCCATTATCCATGTGAAACAGTAAGGGACGCAGACCGGCTTTTTTCGCAAGATAAGCGGTATAACAGCTATCAACACCGCCACTTATCCCAATTAAACAGTCGTATTTTTTACCTCTACCCGCTTTTTTAATGATTTCAGCGGTATTGGACCAAATCCCTTGGATGCTTTTTACCTTATTTAGGGTTATTTCAAATTCTTTACAATGATTGCACACCTTGTGTTCGTCGAATTGGATATCCTCATCGGAAACATCCATAACACATCTTGCACATATTTGATATTGACTAGAATTCATAATAATTGTCAAAAATAGGTAATTATTTGTTGAGGGGGAGGTACATTATTGGAATAATCGATGCTTTTCCAAAGGTTCTGGATAATTTATCAGAACCCCTTGCATTCGGTCCTTGTAAATGAACATGCTTCCCGCTGCCAAACCGCTAACAACCGTTTGATCTAAAAGCTTTTTCATGTCCTCTACACTACCGGCGCCTCCAAGTGCTACAATGGGAATGTGAAGATGAGAAGCAATTGAATTAATTAATTCAAGGTCATAACCGGACATCATACCATCTTTGTCAACCGATTGAATGATAATTTCACCAACGCCAATTTTTTCTAATGAAATGGCTATTTCTAAAGGGTTAATGGGCGTAGTGATAGAGCGCACATGGTCATAAATCTTGTACCCCTCAAACCATTTTTTTTTAACATCCAAGCAAACGGCAATTGTAGAGGCCCCAAATTCCTCAACTGCTTTTGTAATAAATGAGGGGTTATTTAAAACTACATTCCCTAAGATTACTTTTTCTGCACCATTTGCTAAGAGTTCTTTGATAGTATCGATGCTCTGTATCCCTCCCCCTACACTGAAGGGCATATTGGCTTCTTCTGCGATATTTTTAATTAACGTAAGATCGATTGTTCTTTTTTCTCTGGATGCATTTATGTCCATGAAAATTATTTCATCGGCTAACATCTCGTTAAAAATCCTTACAGAATTGATTGGATCGCCTATATAGTTGTAGTTCTTAAAATTTTTAGATTTTACTAAATGATTTCCATTTAGTTGTAATGTGGGTATTAGACGTGGTCGATACATTGCGTAAAATTTTGAAAGATTTTTGAACCTGCAACGTGGCTTTTTTCAGGATGAAACTGCATTCCTACGATGTTATTTTTTTGCAAAGAAGAAACAAAAAGGTTTTCATAGGTAGTTGTCGATAATACTTCTTCCTCTTTCGAATGAAGAACACCGTAGGCATGAACGAAGTACATTTCACTTCCACTTTCTACTCCTGTAAAAATTGGATGACTTTCATTGTGTTGAACGGTATTCCATCCAATGTGTGGAATTTTATACCTAGAGGTATCTATTGGACTTAAACGTTGAGTTTTACACTGAAACCACCCAAGCCCTTCTTCATCACCTTCTTCACTTCCTTGCGTCATTAATTGCATCCCTAAGCATATTCCTAAAATATTTTTTTTTCTTTCCAATACCGCTTCCTGAAGAACCTTATCGAGATCTGATTTTCGCAAATGGTTCATTGCTTTGCCAAAATGGCCTACTCCTGGAAGAATCAATCGATCAGAATTTAAAATAATCTTAGGTTCATCACTTAAGCAGGCTTGAACCCCATTCGCTTGCAATTTTTTTAATATCGAGAAAACGTTGCCTGTGCCGTAATCAATAATGGTTGTCATAGCTATTATTATTTGTTAAGGGTTAAAAGTCCTTGCATGGTGTATAGATTATTACGTACCACAAAACGTTGAATATCCGCTATCATAATCCGCACACGGTGCTTGGTTCACGGAAAGGTTATCAGGATTATAAGGATTCGACAATGCTTCCAAACCTTGATTGAATCCTACATCTTGTCCCTTTTCCATGGCATCCAACAGCTCCTCTACCCAATGATTCCTTGGAACCATCACGGGGTTGGATTCTTTCATCAACGACTGCTGTATCGTCATGCCGCGCCATTGATTGAACCATTCTTGTAAGTTTGATTGAATCCCTGCAAAACGTTCCGTGTCAAAACCATAGGTAAGAAAAGCGAACGTATCGGTGTAATCCAGTGCATGCTTCTCCATAATTTGAAACAATTCTTGCCAACATTGGTCAGCCTCAGGTTTGTTTTCCGTCAATCCAATTTTCGCACGCATCATCGTACCGTATGCCTCCTCCCACATTGGACCATACTCGCTGAGCATTTCTTTTGCTCGCATAATCGCCTTTTCCTCGTCGCTATGCAATAGCGGTAATAAAGATTCCAGCCATCGGGTTAAGTTCCATTGCAATATACTCGGTTGATTTCCAAAAGCATAGCGGCCGTGGCGGTCGATTGAACTGAATACCGTTTTTGGATCGTAGGCGTTCATAAATGCACAAGGACCGTAATCGAAGGTTTCCCCGGAAATCGAAGTGTTGTCGGTATTCATGACTCCGTGAATGAAACCTACGCGCATCCAATGGCAAACCGTATTAATTTGTCGGCGCATGACCCCCATGAACAAATCTTCCACGGGCAACGTGGAACTGTTGATCGACGGATAAAGGCGCATCAAGGTGTAGTGAAACAAGGCCTCCAAATCCGAAGTTTCGCAGAAATACCGCGCGTACTCGAACGTGCCCACCCTAAGATGACTTTGCATGACACGTGCCAAAACAGCTCCCTCGTGGACTCTTTCTCGAAGCACTTCGTTGCCCGTTTTAATCACGCATAAACTTCTTGATGTGTCGATTCCAAGCCCATGCACCGCTTCGCTGATAAGGTATTCACGCAACATCGATCGTAAGGTAGCCCGACCGTCTCCTCCCCTCGAATAAGCGGTTCTTCCTGCACCTTTCAACTGAACGTCAAAGCGCTGTCCTTGCGGAGTAATGTGTTCGCCCAAGTGTAGTGCTCGCCCATCCCCTAACATGGTAAAATGGCCGAATTGATGTCCGGCGTACGCTTGAGCGTATGGCAATAAATTTTCAGGAACATTTCCCGAAAGTAGCTCGAGGAGTTCTTGAGTAATCACAGGATTTACCCCAAGTGCTTTCATCAAAGCATCGTTCCATACCACTATCTGAGGATTGCTCGACGGTTCAGGTGAGTGCTTCTTAAAAAAAGCCTCCGGTAAGGTGAGATAACTGTTGTCCCAATGGAAACTCATGCTATTTTGGAATTATGCACTACTTGTTTAATGGCTTCGGCCAATTGCTCCACTTGAAGAATGCGAGAAAAGGCTTCAATACCTGATGATTCGCAGGCGATTTGTCCTGTTTGCTGGTGCTCTTCGTATAGGTCATTCATGGTTTCAAAGAGCTGGGCAGCATTTTCAACAATAATCCCCGAATTGGTAGCACGAATCAAATCTTCCTGTAGGGTTTCTGGTGCCTCATAGCTCTCCAATAAATAATGCTTTTCTTTTAGTAATTGTGCGCCTGGGTCGTTGGAAAAACAGAGAACTATTTTACGTTTTAATGCCAAATAATCGTAAATTTTTGTCCCCATAAATGCGTAATAATTGAACAAGAGCAGCGCGTTATGTCCTGATAATCGCTCAAGTAAGCTCTGATTCGATACTTTTGGATGCACCTTAATTACGGATTTCAGCGAAGGAAAATGCTTGGTGGTGCTTTGAAGTATTTCTTCATTGCGGTTGGTTCCATAAAAATGAAGCTCGAATTTCCGTTGGGGGTTGGAAGCCGCCCAATCGTTCAAGGTCTTGAGTACTATTGCGAGCGGATGCCAATCATAGATCGTACCGACAAATGCCATTTGAAATAGCTCCGCATTTTGTTCCGAGGCACGCATGGATTCAAGTACTTCCTCGTCATAGCCGTTTGGAGCAATGCAAAAAGTACCCATCGGAACTTGTTGGCGTATTTGATGTTCCACAAAGGTGGATACGGTAGAAATCATTGAAGCAGGAACGACTGTTTTTTTTTCGATCAATTGGTTGAATTTAAAGTACAACCAACTTTTTTTACTCCAAGTGTTCGACCATGGGTCCCTATAGTCAGCTATCCAAGGCACGTGGAAACGCTTTGAAAGTCGCTTAGCGTAGTGGAATAAAACAAAGGGTTCTCCCGTGGCAATAATGACATCTATCTTATTCTCTTTTAGATAGTTAAAGGATTCCTTATAAAGTTCTTGCTTTGTTCCAATAGGCAAAAAATATTGCGAAATCTCGTTGATTCCGCTCAGGAATTTCCGCAGTTTTTGGTAACGTGCATCACCGTATTTCAATAACAATCGATTGCTTAGATTGGGGTAATATGGGGTGTAAAGAATCTTACCCCATTCCGTTTCTTCAACTATGACTTTATCGCTATAACCGGGTGCTATATAATCCAAGGCCGAACCGTAGGTGTTTCCCCATTGCCGAGTCACCACTACAGGATCCAATCCGAACTTCCGAAAATTCTTATACCAATGGAAAGGACGTAGTCCTCCTACCGAAACGT